>CAIWAD010000114.1 GCA_903910645.1 uncultured bacterium
CACCTCGTCATGGCGGCGGCCCATGAAGCGCTTCACGGAAGAAATGGTGTTCACCGGATTGGTCACGGCCTGACGCTTGGCCAGGGCTCCCACCAGACGCTCGCCATTCTTGGCGAAAGCCACCACGCTGGGAGTTGTGCGCCCGCCCTCGGCATTGGGGATGATGGCGGGTTCTCCGCCTTCAATGACCGCCACGCAGCTGTTGGTGGTGCCCAGGTCGATGCCGATGATCTTGCCCATGTCTATCTCCTTTAATCATTGTTGAGATCCACGGCTATCTGGCAAGCATCGTGCCAACCTTCGTCAATTCTGTTTTCTGATGTTTTTGCTTGAATTGTTCCTATTTCAAGGCGGGAATCAACGAGGCAAAGAAGCGCTACCGCCATTCTGTCATGAATGAGTCAGTAGTGGGGCGAAGTTGTCAGCAAAGGCGGCAGGTCGGAACAGGAATTTCAAGCAGGAGGCAGGCCCACCTTGCGCGCAAGATTCAGCACGGTGCGCACATAGACCTTGCTGTGGTTGTAGTTGTGAACAGCCTTCTGGCGTTTGGCTTCCGTCATGCGTCCGCGCCAGCCGTTCTCCTTCAGGTAGCGCCCCACGCTGAACACGGCGTCTGGCAAATGGCCCAGCTCCACGCGGCCGTTGCCGTCGCCATCGTCGCCATAAGCCGCCAGGCTGGTGGGCATGAACTGCGGCAGGCCAATGGCCCCGGCAATGCTGCACGGCAGGGTGTCCCACAGATCCACCGGAAAGAGGCGGGCCACACTGCGCATCTCCTTGGCCGCCCACCGCGCACGGCTGCGGGCTTTCTCGTCCAGCAGGGAAGCCAGCTCCTCACGCGTGCGCGTGCCCTTGAAGCGGGTTTCCCGGGCCTGGGCGCTATCCAGCGCTTCCGCGCTGGTGCTGCCTTCGTGCAGCATGAGGGTCAGGAAGAGATCCGGGGCACGGAAATGTCCCATGGCCTCGCCCAGGCGGGTCTCCACCATGAGGATGGAGCCAATCACCTGGCGCGGCACGCCATGGCGCGCTTCCGCCGCCGCCAGCAGAGCCTCGTGGCTGCGCAGAAAATCCTGCAGTTTCTCCACGGTGACTGGCTCCAGGTACTGGGCGAAGGAGCCCCACTTCTCGCCATAATCCAGCTTCAGGCGCAAGCGGGTGGGATAGCACTGCAGGGTGTCCAAACGCAGTTCTTCCACCAGTTGCCCATCCACCCCCAGGCGCAGCAGGCGGGCGCGCAGGGTGTCCTGCTCCACTTGGGTGAAGCTGCGCACCGCCACGCCCTGCACCGTGCGCTCCACCTGGGGCGCGGCATCCGGCACGGCGCTGGCTCCGCAATGGATCAGGAGCAGGAGCAAGGGCAGCATTTTCGTCATTGAAGTCCTCACGGGTCAAACGCTCTTCGTGCTCGATCCTCGAGTCTCGAGCTCCTACCTGGCGCAGCGGTTCTCGTTCTCGGACGCGCTCCGCGGGCGCTGTCATCCAGCTGAAAGCTGGGATCTCTTGAAAGCAAAGATTCGCGCTTTCGCGTGAACGACGGACACGATCCCGAAAGGACTCCCCTGCCCAGTCATGCTTTTTCAGGACAGGGCTTCCAGGATCTCCAAACTGCCCAGGCCCGATCCGGCACACACCAAGGCGGCATGTTGCGCGGCCAGGGGGAGAGCACGGTCCAGCGGCCAAGCACTTCCCAGGGTGGCCAGCAGACTGGCGCCCAAGACATCGCCACAGCCTGTGGTGTCTTCCACCCGGGCCACCGGCCAGGCCGGTTGGCGGCGGGGGCCTCGGGCATCCACATAAAGAAAGCCGCGGGCGCCATCAGTCACCACCACACGTCGGCATCCCGCATGACGCAATCGCATGGCAAGATCCGTTGCGTCCTCCAGGCGTTGTGGCGCACGCCCCACCAGGCTGCCTGTTTCGTGGAGGGTCAATTGAAGGAGATCCAGATCCTGGAGCCAGGCAAAGGCATTGGGCACGCGGCGCAGTCGGCGGGGCCGACCCGGCTCCCAGTCCAGGCTTAAGGAATGCCAATCCATCTGCAGCCACCCCTGGGGATGGCGCTCTCGCCACGCACGGCGAAAGGCGGCCCAGGCGGCCTGGTCCACATCCCGGCCACTGGTGCAGTTGAGCAATAGCCGGGAACAGTCCAGGGCAGCTTCCAAGTGCTGCCCCTCCAGAGGCGGGCAGCGCAGGAAGGCCTCTTCCGGCTTCTCCTCCACGCGACAGTCCAGCACCACCTCGTTGCCTGGGCCAGGCAGGGTGCGCAGGCCGTCCAGCCGGGCTCCGCAGCGCTCCAGCACGGGATGGAATAGTGGAGCGTGCTCCTCTCCCATGAAAGCCACAGGTTTCACCACCCAGGCGGGACGCAGGCGGGCCAGGGCCAGCACGCTGTAGGCAAGCCCACCAGCTTCCAGGCGCTGGCCCTTCTCAGTCAAGGAGGCATGGATGAGGCGGTCGGCATTGAAAGTGCCCACCACGCCCACCAGGGAGGCTGCATCCGACGCCACCAGGGCGCTCAGCGCCGATCCTCCTCCTCATCCTCGTCAATCCAGCCCTCCTCGTCCTCGTCATCCTCGGACTCGGAATCGTCTTCGTCAGGGTCGAAGGGGGCGTCTTCGTCGGGATCCCAGATGAGGGGTTCGCGCTCCTCCTCTTCCTCCAGATCCTCGTCCTCGTCCTCTTCGGGGCGTGGATGCCAGCGATTCTCCTCATCGGAGCGACCGAAGCCGTCGTCTTCGATCTCCCAGCTGTTCTTGCGCCCCTCGTCATCGAGCAGGCTGTCCTCGCGCATGTCCAGATCCTCCGGTGGAATGGGTCCAAATGCATCCCGGAATTCCCCCCGCCGACGGAAATCCAGCCGCAGGGGCACGCCACGCAGGTCGAAGGCCCGGCGCAGGCGCTTCTCCAGAAAACGGATGTAATGTTGGTCTATAACATCGGGATGGCTGCACCGGAACACCAGCCAGGGTGGTGTGTCCCGCACCTGGCGCAGGCCATCGATGCGCACCCAGCGACCGCCATGGGAGGCGGGTGGGCGCTTGGCGATCTCCGGCAGCATGGCCGCCTCCAGATCCGCACGGCGCAACCACACGCGGTGGCGCTGATGGATCTCCCAGGCATGGTCAAGCAGCTGGCGGCTGCGCTGCCCCGTCAGGGCAGAGATGAACGTGACCTCCACCCAGTCCAGCGTGGGAATCTGGTCACGCAGATCCTTCTCGTGATCCCTGGCCGTGTTGGTCTTCTTGTCCTGCACCAGGTCCCACTTGTTCACCGCGATGAGCACGCCCTTGCGCGCCTTGATGGCCTCCTCCAGCACCTGGATGTCCTGATGGGTGAGACCCTCCTGGGCATCCACCATGAGGATGCACACATCGGCACCAGTGATGGACGCCTGGCTGCGCAGGCTGGCGTAGAACTCCACATTTTCCTTGATGCGCGTGCGGCGTCGCAGGCCGGCGGTGTCCACCAGCACATAGCGGCGTCCATTGTGCTTCAACAGGCTGTCAATGGAATCCCGCGTGGTGCCGGCAATGGGCGTCACCAGCACGCGTTCCGTGCCCAGCAGGCGGTTCACCAGGCTGGACTTGCCCACATTGGGTCGGCCAATGATGGCCACCCGCAAGTCCCCTTCCAGGCCCTTGACGCCACCCTTGGGCAGCTTGGCCACCACATGGTCAAGCAAATCCCCGCTCATGCGCCCGCTGATGGCGGAAACGCACACCGGCTCGTCCAGGCCAAGCTTCCAGAACTCTGTCGCCTCCAGCTCCAGGCGCTCGTTGTCCACCTTGTTCACCACCAGCAGACAGGGTTTCCCCGTGTCCCGGATGTGCCGGGCCATGAACTGGTCCACTTCCGTCACGCCCGTTTTGGCGTCCACCACCAGCATGATCAGGTCGGCCTCCGCCAGACCCAGTTCCACTTGTTCGCGGATGGCCACATTGAACAGATCCTTGCCTTCCGGCACGAAGCCGCCCGTGTCCATGAGCATGAAGTCCCGGCCGTCCCAGGAGGCCGGGCTGTAATGGCGATCCCGGGTGACCCCGGGCTGGTCGTCCACAATGGCCTTGCGCTCGCGCACAAGGCGGTTGAATAGAGTGGATTTGCCCACGTTTGGGCGGCCCACCACGGCCACAATGGGGAGATGAGACATGGCCTTCCTATCGTCAAGTCTTCTACGGGCGTCCACCAGGGCGTCCGAGCAGCCAAAAGGTAAGGAGTGCCGCAGGATGTGGCGCAGGATGGGGCTGGCGAAGTGGAGGCCCTGGTCAGATGAATTTTTTCGCAATTATCCCACAGCAGGTCTTGCATGGATGCTTGTGAAGTGATACTCTTGGCCTCGTCTTTCATCCAATAGCAAAACGCAGAACCCAAGAGCAGAATTTGTGAACCCCGGAGGTTGACGCTTCCTCACATTCGTGTGAGTGACCATAGACTCCTTCTTTTTACTGCTTTACATCCCCACAAAGCAGGTTTTAGGGCACAATCGGAAGGGCTGACCAACAGGTCGGCCCTTTCGACTTTTTAGGGTTTTTCGGGATGGGGACCTGTCTGTCATTCCCGCGAAAGCGGGAATCCATGGTGAGAAAAGATCCCGGCTGTCGCTGGGTTGTCACGGCTCAGGGCAGGAGAATCGGGCCTGACATTCCCGTGAAGGCGGGAATCCATGGTGGGATGAGATCCCAGCTGTCGCTGGGATGGCTGCGCTCGCGGAGCATGTGCGAAAACGAGAGCTGCTTCTGGTTGACGGAATTTCTCCTACACGCCCCGGGCATCCTCCTGGGCGTCCTCCAGGACATCCGCCACCAGATAGAAGCGGCCAACCTCCACATCAAGATCCACACCCCCTTCATCCACCATATGGAAGGATCCCTCCATGGTGCCAAAGGCGGAGGGCATGGGGCAGAAACTGGTGTACTCAAAGGCCTCGCCCGGCTCCAGCACCGGCTGCTCGCCCACCACGCCCGCTCCCTTCACCTCTTCGCTATGGCCATCCGTATCAATGATGATCCAGTGGCGATGCAGGAGCATGACCGTGCGCGGGCTTTCATTGGCAATGCGCACATGATAGGCGAAAACATAATGGGACAGGTCGGGATCGCTATGGTCGGGCAGGTAACGAGGCCGCACCGTGACGCGGACTCCATGGCTGAGGCGCTCAGAGGCTGTGCGGCCCTGCTGGCTGATGCTGTCCACCCTCCACTCCTTTCTGCCCTGGGGCATGGTGTGGCGCACAAGGAAAGAGCCGCGGGCTGAAGGGGCAAGGCTTGGACCTTGTTTTTGTTTCGACAATGGCCCGGGCAGCTTGCCTCAATAGGTGATGGCCAGGGTGATGAGCTGCAGGGGTGTGAAGCGCTCCTGTGCCGTCCAGGCGTAATCCAGGGACACAAAACGCCCCTCGCCCAGGGGAAGCCGAAGCCCAAGCCCCACCGCGCTCTGCTCCAGATCGCGATGCAGGTGCCGTCCGCCGCGCAGGAAGAAGCGTTCGCGCCACGCGTACTCCAGGCCTAGGCGCACATTCTGGCGGCTGTCGTTGGGGTGTTCGGCCTGTACGGCGGCATCCAGCCGCTGCCCCTCGTGTTGCCAAAGCCGATCGCTCAACCCCACGCGGAAGAGCAGGGGCAACTGGAATTCCTGGGTTTCCAGCAAAGCCGGCTGGCCATTGCCGCCATCCACCAGCAGATCCTCCCCCTCCAGCCGCAGCCGGGGACCGAAATTGGCCAGGGCCATGCCCAGACGCAGATGGCGCCAACCGGTGTCCAGCAGCAATCCCAGGTCCATCGCCGCGCCCTGGGCGTGTTCCCGGTGCAAATCCTGACGCACCCATTTCACGCTTCCACCCACCGCCAGGCGGTCGCTCAAACGCGTGGACATGGTGGCGCGCAGGGCCAAATCGCCATAGGAATAAGTGGCGCCCGTGCCTTCAGGATCCTCCAGGGTGGTGATCTCCTGGTCCGGCGCTTGCAGCCAGCTGGCACCCAGGGACACGGCGCTCCGTTCGCCCAGCGGCAGGGAAAGTCCAAGGGCCCCATGTCGCAAGTCCGCCATGCGCTGTTCGTGGGACAGGAAGAAAGAGCGATCCTGCGCGCCCGCCAGGCTTGCCGCATTCACCTGGAGATTGCCAGCGCCGCTCCACTCGGCCTCCCAGGCCCCGGCCTGCGCCACTGTGGCGCCTGCCATGCCGGCGCTGCGGGCGTCCTCGCCCAGTTTCAGGAAGGGGGCCGCCGTGGTGGCCACGCGGCGGAAGGCCTGGACAGGCTGCGCGCAAAAGGCCAACAGCAGAAGCAGCACGCAGGCCTTGACGGGATGGATAAGGGCAGTCATCGGATCACCATGAAACGACCAGTCTGCTCCCGCCCCAGGCGGTCGCGGACATGGAAGATGTAGAGGCCGTAGGCAACCTGTTGACGGTCGGCGTTGCGCAGATCCCATGCCATGGTGTCGGTGGAAGGATCCGCGTGCTCCAGCGTGCGCACCCAGTCACCCGCCACGGTGTAGATGAGCACAGTGGCCTGCTCGGGCAGGTGGGTGAAGAAGAGATGATGTCCGGCGGTGCCGGCTTCGCCTGCATGACCCACCACATAGGGATCCGGAACCACGCGCACGGCCAACCCGGGAGGCTGCGCCAGCGCGGCGGGAGGCGTCGTGTGAAAGGTGTAGCGCAGGCCCTCACGCAGGGGCTTCTTCGTCAGAATGGTGAACTGGTCGCCGGCCTGGGGCGCCACGCCGCGCAGCGTGTCCCCCTGGGCATCCAGGGCCCAATCGAAATTCTGGGTCTTCAGCAGCATCTCTCCGGCGCCGGGCAGGCTTCCGTCTGCCCGAAGCACCAGGGCGTCGGCATAGGCCTCGTAGGCCGTGCGGTTGCGGCTGCATGCCAGCCCGCCGGGCTCCAGATCCCAGCCCACGGGACTGAGCAGCTCGAGGGATGGAAAGGCCAGGCGCAGATCTTCCGCCCACAAAGTGGCGGGCACCCAGTCCCCGCCGGCCGCTGGGCGCCGCATGGCGCGGATGGGGGCGTGGGAGGGCGTGGCCCGGGCCGTGGTGTCGAAGCCCGTGTAGAAATAGACGAAAACCGGAAGCTCCCGCGCCTGCTCGGCGGGCAGGATTTCCAGCCGCCAGTCATCGCTGCCCGACACATATTCCGGGTATTCATTCACCAGTCCGGTGCGATGCTCGGTCCACCAGTCAAAGGTGCAGGGGCTGCCCTCATTCCACCCCAGCGAGGCCACGCCCGCTTCCGCATCGGCAAGCTGCAGGCGGAATCCCGGCCCGGCGGGCAGTGGCGCATCCCCCGGCTGGGGAAGACGCTGCCTGGGCAGCAGGGTGTCCCCACTCTGCAGATTCAGCAGGTGGAAGGTGAGAACCGAGTCCCCCGGCAGGGCTTCACGGATCAGCAGCTCCCACGGGGCTTCGGGCAGCTCCCAGGGATCCAGGATCTCCAGCGCCACAAGGGCATCGCAAACGCCCTGTTCCGGCTGCAGAAGCTGCAGGGCCTCGGGCAGCAAGCGGTCCGCCGCCGGTGCTCCAGGCACCAGCGCCACCACATGGTGGTCCAGCGTGCTGCGACCCAAAGGATTCTCCAGACTGGCCACATGCAGATCCTCATCAGGATCCTCCTGGCCGGTGGAATAGGCCGTAAGGCAGTACCAGGTCTCCACGCCCTCGGTGAGCCCGCTGTCCGTGAAGGTGTAGGCCAGTCCACTGTCATTGCCCAGGTGGCTGTGGCCGTTGGGATCCGGCCCGCGCACATCGTCCACACGGTCGAAAGTGGCCAGCGGCACCCAGCCCACCTGGCGTCCACGGCTGTCCGTGATGGGCGAGCCCCAGCTTTCACCACCATCCGTGCTGCGGTAGAGGCGGTAGCCCTCGAAATCCTCCGCGCTCTCGCTGGGCTGGGCCTCCCACCACAGACGGGCGCCCTCCGGCAAGGCTGTGCCATGCAGTTCAGGTTGGGGTGGAGCGCCGGGACCGGCATAGCGCGTGCGCCAATACATGTCCCAGAACTGGCCGATGTTTTCCGCCAGATCATCCAGTTGAGGCGTGCCGGGCCCTTCGCGCCCCTCACCCAGCAAGGCGGCGCAAGCGCTGACCACGCTGTCCCCCGCCGCCAGGCTGAAGGGCCCGGTCATGACGAAGAAATTGATGCGGCTGCCATCGCCATAAGCCTGTTGCAGCGTGCCCTCGTCGCAGGCATCCAGGCGCTGGCGACCTCCAGGAGAGTGAAAGAAGCTGGCGGGATCCTCCAGCAGGTCGGGCTGGCTGCTCAGCACGGCCCATTGATCGGCATCCGCGTCAGGCTTGCGATCCGCCTGGAAATGGTGGAAATCCGTCACGCCCCTGTTGCCGGGAGTCTCCGTCACCACCAAGGCGGGAATGCCCGGCGCACGGCTGTTGCCCGCCCAGGCACCGTCGTTTTCCCCGTTCACATCCCACACATAGTAGATGTCATTGGGGCGGCCGAAGGGCAGGCCAAGCTCCGCCGTGCTGGTGGTGCCAATGCGGTCCACGAAATCGTAGTCCGGGCGAAAGGCCACATAATAGCCCACATAAAGGGAGTCCAGCGCCTGGCCGGAACGGTTGTGGATGAAGCTGCGCCACACCAGCACATCCTCCGCGTAAGGCCGTCCATAACTGAACTGGCTCTGGCGCACCTCCACGCCCAAGGGGCCGCGTGGATTCTCCCGGTCATCGAAGGCGGCGAAGACATCGGCATCGCTGGTGAACTGTCCTGGCACCTGGCGCGTGGGAAAGGCCGGATTGGGCACCGGGGTCACATACTCGTCCCGCCAGCGTCCCGGCCAACCCGTGGCAGGCCAGGTCTCGGGCAGGTGGGAATGGGCCAGGAAGGGCGTGTCGTCGCTGGCGCGCAATTCCCCACTGAACAAGCCGCCCAGGCTGCCTTCCAGCGGACTCCAGTCCCGCAGGCCCGTTGTGCTGTTCAAACAGCTCTCCACCACATTTCCCGACGCCGCCACCACCAGACCCAGCCCGAAGGAGTACTGGGTCTCGTCATTGGCATCGGCGGGCCAGTGCAGGCTGGTGGTGGCCCACACATGGAAGTCGCTCATGTTGCCGAAGTTGGAGCTGTAGTTGGCCAGCTGGCCACGATCCTGCAGCCCAATGGCGTAGTCTCCCAGGGCGTCAATGCCCGGCAGGCCACCCCGCACTTTGGGCGACACTCCCGTGAGCGTGGCATGGCAGCGCAGGCAATCATCGGCCTGCAAGGTCTTCGCACCCATGAAAAGGAAGAGGGAGAGCGTCAGGCGCAGTCCCATGAGCATCCAACCGGGCCCCTTCCCCATCGCATCGGCCCTCCCCATCTGCGCCCTCACCAGGCCCACTCCATCCCCAGGCGCACCTGGCGCGGGGCATCCACATGGCTGGGATCGTGCAGGGCATCCGGACTGGAGCCGATCAGGCCGCGAGGATCGTCAAAGGGCTTGCCCGTGGCCGGATGCACCATCACCACATTCCGCCGGTCCAGCAGGTTCTGTCCCGACAGCCACACCTCTAGCTCTCCTCCATGGAGCGTTCCGCGCCAGCGCACGGTGCCGTCGCAGCGCAAGGTCCAGGGACGACGGGCGCTGTTGGTGGGCACCTGCACGCCCACATCCACAAAAGGCGTGTAGGGCAGTCCGCTGCCCGCTTCAGCCACCACATCCAGGGAGAAGCCAAGGGGCAGGCCCTGCATGAAGGAGGCGGCCAGATCGTGGGCCTGCTCATAATCCAGGGGGAACTCGTTGAAGGGCTCCTCCTCCTCATTCTCCGCGCGGATCAGGCCACTCTCCGGCTCCGCCCCGTTGCCACGGGCGCTCATCCAGGTGTAGTCCACCTTCAGCAGGCCCTTGTCGCCCAGCGGGCGACTGTAGCTGAAGTCCACGCCGCGCACATTGGCGTAGTCCGTGTTGTGGTAGACCACCCACATGCGCGTGTCGTAAAGCACTTCACGGGTGGACAGCAGATCCCGCAGATCCTTGTACCAGGCGGCCACTTCCACCCTTGCCCCATCCTCCAGCTCGTGCTTCAGACCCATTTCCCACGCGGTGGTGCGCTGGGGCTTCACATGGGGATTGCCCATCAGCGGCACGCGGGCGTAGTCCATTTGGTGGCCCCGATTGCCGTAAAGGGCCTGCAGGGGCGCGAATTGCAGGAACTCGCCCCAGGCGGCGTGCAGCACGGCCTGGTCTCCAAAAGGAAAGGCCAGTCCCAGACGCGGGGAAAGGGCGGACTGGGCCTCCACGGGCTCCGCATCCGCCAGCCGGGTCTCTCCGCCTTCCTGGATGTAGGGATGAAGAGGATCCGGCACCCATGAGGCATCAGGATCCCGCCAATCCAGGCGCAGCCCCGCATTCACCACCAGATGGGGGAACTCCAGCTTGTCCTGCAGGTAGAAGGCGCCCTGCACGGGCTTTGCCTGCACGCCATCGTGAAACCATTCGGCGCTGGCAGGGCCCGCCCACACATTGTGGATGGTGCTGGATTCCACATCATCCCGCCGCAACTCAGCGCCGCTCTTCCATTCATGATGCATGCCCAGCTGCCCCTGCACATCGCCGCCCACGCGCCACTGCTCCACCTGCCGCGATGCCGCGGTGGTGGCATTTCCCTGCCGGTAGAAATCCTGCTCCGAACGAAAGACGGGGCGTTGCCATTGGTCCAGCGGCACAAGCCCGCCACGGGAGTCCAGCCACCCGCTGCGGCTTTGATGACGCTGCCAGGCCGCGCGCAGCGTGCCCACCACCTGCGGCGAGAAGCCATGGCTCCACACCAGTTGCAGGCGGTCCTGGCCACTCCATTCCCGCCCCTGGCCGCCGGGCAGGTACTTCCACACATGGGAATACCCCAGTTCCTGCCGCCGACCGCGCTCCCAACTGATGTCCATACGACCCTTGCCCAGGGCCCGTCCCACCGTGGCCTGGGCATCGCCCTGGGCCAGCCAGCCGTGGGGCAGGGGGCTCTCCTCCAGCTGGCTGGACAGGGCCAACCTTGCCTCCCAGCCTCCTCCCAGCGGGCTTTCCACCCCCAGGCTCATGCGTCCCGGCATGCCCGTGTGCAAAGCGGACAGGCGGCGATCCGCAAAGCTGTCCCACGAGTGCTTGCTCCACGCCTCCTCGTCCACCACGCCGCTAAAGGCGTTGCGCTGCCGCCAGGGCGAGGCCAGGAGTCCGGGGCTCTCATAGCGCAAATGCGCCGCCACGCGGGGAGCCGTATGGCGGTTCACAATGTTCACCACACCGCTCATGGCGTCGCCGTACTCGGCATTGAAAGCGCCGGAGACCAGCACCAGCTCCTGCACCTCCCCCGGCACCAGAAGGCCCTGCCAGGCGCCGCTCCAGGGGTCCTGCACCTCCACGCCATCCACCAGGAAGCGCAACTCGCCCCGGCGGCCACCGCGCACATGCAGTCCACCCTGATCATCCCGCGACAGGCCCGCCTCCAGGGTCAGCAGGCTCTCCACATCCCTGGCGGGACTCTCCTTCATGCGCTGGCCGTCCACCACCGCCATGCGCGCGGTGCGATCCAGCGGCAAGGCCAGCCGCTCCGCACGCACCGTCAGCGCCTTGGCCTGCACGCCGGAGGCAGGCAGATCCACTTCCAACCTTGTGGTCTCGCCACTGATGATCCAGGCTTCCGCCTCCACCGTGGCATGTCCCAAATGGCTCAGGCGCAGTTTGCGCAGTCCCGGCGGCAAGCCCAGCAGGAAAGCCTCGCCGTCAAGGTTGGCCGCGGCTCCACGGGCAGGGTCCAGACACTGCAGTGTGGCGCCCGGCAGGGCTTGGCCGGTGGAATGGATGCGCACCACCAGCTTGCCCGTGGCTGCGGCCCACACCGGGCCGCCACAAGCAAGGAGGAGCATCAAAAGACGAAGGGCGTGCATGGCGACCTCGTCGGGCATGGATGGAAGGGTGAAAGGCGGGTGGGCCGCAGCCCACCCGCCGCAAGGATCAGCGCAGGAGGGTCACGCGACGGCTTTGGCTCTGGCCGCCCGCCGTGACGCTCAACAGATAGGTGGCGGAGGCCGCGGGCAGCCCCGCCTCGTCCTGGCCATCCCAGGTGATGCGATGCGCACCGGCACCCAGATCCCCGGCCAGCAGCACACGCACCCGTCGCCCGGTCATGTCGAAGAGCTCGGCGCGCACGGGCTGGGCCGTGTTCAGCTGCATGTCCACATGCACGGCGGGATTGAAGGGATTGGGCCAGGGCTGGTGCAGGGTGAAGTCCTGCGGCGCCAGGGGCAAGGGCGCCAGAGTGGTTTCATTCTCGGCGGTCACATCATCGAAATCCAGGAAGTGGGACGTGTCTGTCATGTCGAAGTAGTACACGCCGAAGCCGCCGCCACTGAAGCTCGTGTCCGTCCAGGTCCCCGTGGGCAGTTCCTGATCGTCGATGAAGCAGGTGATGCTGGTGCCTTCAAAGCGCATGGCCAGCTTGTGCCAACCGGCATCGTCCGGGTACAGGTCGCCCAGCTCGGCACGACTCCACACCTTGATGTTGGTCATGGCCTGGCCGCCCGGCAGCCACTTGCGCAGCATAAGGCGCTCGTCGCCCATGCCCGTGCTGGTGCTCAAATCCGCCACCAGGGCATAGAAGCCGAAGGAGCTGGTGGAATCCGTGCTCACCTCGGTGACGCGACCCACAATGCCGCGATAGTGGGTGGTGCCCGGCGCAAGACGCACATTGGCCCACACGGTGTAATCTGTCAGGGAGGGGTTGCTCACCACCAGGGTGCCCACGCCGCCGCCGCTGAGGCCATTGCCCAGCTTGCCCACGAAGCCATCACCGGTGGGATTGTCCGCCTGGTAATCCACCTGCAGCTGATCCGCCGCTTCGCCCCACACGCTGTGCCAGCTAAGATCCGCCGTGCCATCGGAGAAGGTCTCTTGCTGCAGGATTTCCGCGTGCAGGCCCGAGACCGCCACCATCATCCACACAAACATGCGCTTCATCATGCTGCCATTCCTCCATTCAAGTGCTCTGTGGCTCTCAAGGCCGCCAGAGCACCTGCTGGAGCTGGCGCCGGCGGCCATTATTGGCTTCAATCAAATAGACACCACCCGCCAGAGCCGGCGCGGGGTGCCAGGCACGCACCTCGCCGGGTGCCAGGAGACCCAGATGGTCCACCTGCTGTCCCGCCAGGTTGAACACCCGGACCACGGCGGCCCTGCCTCCCTCCACCCGAATGCGCAAGGCGGGGTTGAAGGGATTGGGCCACAAGGCCAGCAGGTCCTCAGCCTGGCGCGGACGCATGGGAGGCAAGGCGCTCTCATGTTCCAGCACCAGCTCCAGGACCTCGCCCAGGGATGGTCCCCAGACAGGATCTCCGTTCACGGCCTCCAGGCCAAAGGCATAAAGATCAACTTGTCCATTGGCGCTGCGCAGCGCCGCCACCCGCGTACTGTCCCCCGCTGCCCAGGTGAACAGACGCTGTCCACCATTCGCGGCCCGCAGCAATTGGGGGCTTTCCTGGTTCGCGGCTCCGCCGGACCCCGTGAGCAGGACATGCAAGTCCGCCAGCTCCTGGCCCTGGGCATCACCCCAAACCTGCACCGACGCCGGATCCCCGGGCACAAGCTCCGCGCCCGCCACCTGGGACAGGAAGTCCGGACTAAACGCCTGGGCCGCGCGCTGGCCGCTGATCAGCAGCCTTCCCCCCCGTTGGACAAAGGCCCGCAGGCTGTCCTCCAGGGCGGCGTCCATGTGGGGTTCCAGATCCGACCCGGTGAAGAGCAGGATCTGCCCGGCCCGCTGGAAGGGCAGATCCGCGGCGCTCTCCCAGGCCAGGCGATGGGGCTCGGCCACCCTGCCCACGCTTGTCAAGGCCTCAACATACCAGCCCAGCAAACTCCAGTTGTCTGAGGAATCTCCCTCGACGAGCAGCAATTCCGTGACACCGCAGGGCGCCGGAACGGCTCCGCGCCAATGGAGATCCGGCCCGTCCAACAGGTCCCCATCCAGCAGGGGATCCGCCAGGCCCTGGCCATTCCACGTGATGGGAAGCTCCACCTCCCGGGACTCGCCCGGGCGAAGAAAGCCCACGGCAAGTGGCGTTTCCAGCAATGGCAGGAGAGGGTCTGTGCAGGACAGCTGCAACACCGCGTCGGCCAAAGGCTGGCTGCCGGCGTGAATGGCAAAGCGCAGGCGTCCTGCGGGATCCCCTGCCACCAGTCGCCCACTGTTCACGGCACCCAGACTTTCCACCCAGGCTTCCTCCGCCAGGGCCTGGGCGGCATCCACCCGTCCGGCGCCCAGGTTCTCTCCTGGCAGCGCATGGGCCGAAGCCGCCAGCCGGGCCAGCACCTGGTCGCCATTCCAATCCGGGTGTGAGCTTTTGATCAGGGCCGCCACGCCCGCCGTGACCGGCGTGGACATGCTGGTGCCACTCATGTTGGTGTAGCCACCACCGTTGGCGGTGGACAGGATGTCCGTGCCCGGTGCCGCAAGGTCCACCCAGGAGCCGTAATTGGAAAAGGAGGCGCGCTCGTCCTGCTGGTTGGTGGCGCCCACGCTGATCATGTGGGAAAAGGCTGCCGGATAGCTGGGCGAGGAGCTGTTCTCATTGCCCGCCGCCGCCAGCAGCACAGCCCCCTGGGCATGGGCGGCATTCACTCCATCCTGCCAGATCTGGCTATAACCGGAACCACCGAAACTCATGCTCACCACATCCGCGCCCATGGCCACGGCCAATAGCATGCCTTCCAGCCCGTGACTGACATAACCCATGCCATCGTCGGCCATGTATCCGGCGCGGATGGGCAGGATTCCCGCCCGGGGCGCCGGCGAGGCCAGCCCGATGCCGTTGAATCCCGCCGCCGCCGCATCTCCGGCGCAATGGGTTCCATGGCCATTGAAATCCGCCGGATTGTTGTCGGCGGGAGCGCCATCCTCGCCAGGCCACAATCCGCCGCTGAGGTTCACCAGATCCCAGCCAACGCCATTGTCCACATAGCCGTCCTGATCATCGTCCAGGCCGTTGGCATCATTCTCCGTCCAGTGTCCGTCACCGTCCAGATCCTCGCCAGGGTTCACATGGATGCTGGAAGCCAGGTCCTCGTGCAGCCAGTCCACCCCCGTGTCCACAACGGCCACCACGGTTTCCGGCGAAGCCGTGCGCCGCAACCAGGCCTGGGGAGCGCCAATGGTGGCCAGGTGCCACTGGGCGCGCAGGCCGGGATCGTTGGCGGACCAGCCCCACAATCGATGCACGGGCACAGGCTCGGCCTGGCGCACAGCCGGATGAGCCAATAGGTCTTTCAGCAACTCCTGCCTGTCCCGGGGAGCCCGCATGCGGCACCAGCCCTGCAGGCCCAGACGCTCCAGCATGGGCAGCGACAACAGGGGATCCATTGTGCATTCCGGGAAGGCCTGTTGCAGCTCCACTTGCCGGGCGGGATCCAGCACCACATAGTAGTCCTGTGGCTGGGCGGCCGCCGCCCACAAGGGCAGAACCAGAGGCAGCAGATCAATGGGTCTCAATGCGTCCCTCCTGGCCGCTGGCCAATCTCACCCGATCCTTGGGCAGCCAGCCCAGCAGGCTGTCCCCTTCCAGTTGCACCCACTCGATTCCGGCCTCATCGCTCTGGCGCGCCACCACCCGCAGGGGCAATCCCTCCGGCAGCGTGGCTCTGCGCACGCCTCCCGGCTCGTCCAGCAACTGTTGGGGTCCCATTGCCGATTGCACCATGCGGCCCACCAATCCCTTGTCAGGCACAAAGCTCTCCTGCTCGCGGGAGCCACAGGCCAGGACAAGGAGCATCAGGGCAATGGGTAGAATTCGAAGGATGGACATGCGTGGTCCTCTCTGCCACTCCGCCATGGGAGCAGCGCTGGTTAGCCGAGGAAATCGTTCAGGCGTCGCAGCTCATCGGGGCGCACCGGCACGGCTCCCAGCTCACCGCACACTTGGGCCGCGCACAGGCTGGCGAATCGACCAGCCGTGCTCAGTTTGTATCCCTGGAGACGGGCCAGCACCAGGGCGGCAATCACGGTGTCACCTGCGCCGGAGACATCCACTATGGCGCTGCGCAAGGCGGGAAGCTGGGTGAGCCGCCCCTCCTCGTCGAAGAGCGCCATGCCCTGGGCTCCCCGGGTGATCACCAGCTCCCGGCAGGCACTCTCCTGGCGAAAGCGCTGACCCAGACCTTCCACCTCGCTCTCCGGCAGGGAGGCTCTACCCAGGGCCGACAGAAACTCCTTCTGGTTGGGCTTGAACAAATCCACCGGTCCGAAGGCGTGGTAATGGCGATGCTTGGGATCCACCGCGGTGAACACGCCCGCCTCACGGGCGGCATCCCGCAAGGCGGCAATGGATGCGGCGTCCAGCACGCCCTTGTCGTAATCCTCGAAGATCAGGGCATCCAACTGGGGAAGTTGAGAGCGCAGGGCTTCCAGCAATTCCTGGGCAAGGGCCGGGCGCAGGGCTTCCGTGCGCTCCTCATCGATGCGCACCACATGCTGTTCGTGGGCAATGATGCGCGTCTTGGTGGTGGTGGGGCGCAACTCGTCCTGCAGGATGCCCCGCGTGGAGATGCCCGCCTCGCGCAGCAAGCCCACCACGACTTCGGCGGCGGCATCTGAACCCACCACGCCAAAGGGAAGCACTTCCGCGCCCAGGGCGCGCAGATTGTGCACCACATTGGCGCTGCCGCCCAGGCTGTGGCTGCGCCGTTCCACGCTCACCACCGGCACGGGAGCCTCGGGGCTGATGCGCTCCACCTTTCCCCAGATGTAGCGGTCCAGCATGAGGTCACCCACCACCGCAACGCGCTTGCCAGCGCAAGCCTCCAAGATTTTCTCGAGATGGGGCAAGTAGCTCATGTCAATCCTGTGTGCTGTCAAGATTCTTCACAATCAACGCGGCGGTTCTCGTTCTCGAAGCTGTTTCGCAATCCACCTGGAGTGTCATCCCAGCGAAGGCTGGGATCTCCTGTCACCGTGGCATCCCGCCTTCGCGGGAATGACAGATCCGAACCCCGTGCTGGGCGTCCTTCAGCGTTTCTCAAAGGTCGCCACGGCCTCCACATGGAAGGTGTGGGGAAACATGTCCACCGGACTCAGGCGGGTGGGCGTGTAGCCGCCCTCCGCCAGCAAGGCGGCGTCCCGCGCCTGGGTGGCGGGATTGCAGCTCACATAGACCAGGCGCCGGGGCGCCAGGTCCAGGAGCTGGGCCACCACCTTGGGATGCAGGCCTGCCCGGGGAGGATCCACCACCACGGCCTCGGGCCGGGGCAGTTCGCCCGCCTTGAGCAGCTCCAGCACATCGCCACAGTGGAAGCTCACGCGCTCTTCCAGTCCATTCAGGCGGGCATTGCGCCGGGCGCTGTCCACGGCCTCGGGCACCAGCTCCACTCCATGGATGCGTCGGGCCTGCCCCGCCATGAGCAAGGCAATGGCACCCGTGCCGCAGTAGAGATCCAGCAAATCCCCTTCCACAGGACCCAGATGTTCCGCCACCAGTGCGAACAGGCGTTCCGCCTGCTCGGTGTGGGTTTGGAAGAAGGCCTGGGGAGCCAATTCGAAGAGCAGGCCGCCCAGCTTCTCACGCAAAAGGCCATCGCCGTGCAGGACGCGATCCGTCCACCCGGTGGCCACCTGGCCGGGACCGCCCTGCACCGTGTTCACAATGGTGCTGATCTCCGTGCCGAAGCGCTCCACCAGCCGGGCCGCCAAGGCGTCCGCGCGGGCATCACCCGCCGTGCTGGTGACCAGATTCACCATGCGCTCGCCCGTGCCGCGTCCTTCACGGATGACCACGAAGCGCCAGTAGCCGGTGTGGCCGCGCCAGTGCCACACGGCATCGCGCCCACCGCCCTCCTCTTCAACAAAGCGCCGCACCTCTGCCAGGATGGGCGCGGTGAAGGCGCTCTGCAGGTGACATTCCAACAGGTTGAACACCTTGCTGTGCACGCCGGGCACATGCTGGCCCAGGCCGAAGGGCTCCAACTCTCCCGACTCCCGGCCCTGGGGATGCCAGGCCAGGTCGGAGAAGCCGAACTCCATTTTGTTGCGATAGAAAAAGGTGTCCCGGGCTGGCAGAATGGCGTCCACCACCGCAGGCTCCAGGCCGCCAATACGGCGCCAGGCATCCCGCACCATGCTTTCCTTTTCCGACAGCTGGGCCGGGTAGGACAAGCCCTGCAAGGGGCAACCGCCGCAGACGGATTGGTGCGCACAACGAGGCGGCACACGCAGGGGCGACTCCTCCACCAGCTGGATCAGGCGGGCTTCCGCATGGCGCTTGCGACCGCGCAGTGCTTCAATTTCCGCCACATCCCCCGGCAGGCCGCCCCGCACGAAAACCACTTTGCCCGAAGCCAGCCGCGCCACGCCCAGGCCGCCGTGGGTGACGGCGCTGATGCGCACTTGTTCCGCCGGGGCCAGAGTATTGCGGCTCACGCGGCGCTTTCTTCCGTGGCGGGCAGGGAGGGCGTGTCCTGGCGCTCTTCACGGAAGCGCAGCTCGCCGTCCTCCACCTGCACTTTCACCACGCCGCCGGCGGTGAAAGTGCCCTTCAGCACCTCCTCCGCAATGGGATCCTCGATGCGACGCTCGATGATGCGGCGCAGCGGTCGCACGCCCGTGGCGGGGCTCCAGCCTTCCTCAACCAGCAGGGCAATGGCCTCTTCGCTCAGTTCAATCTGGAAGCCGCGCGCCTCCAGCCGGCGGCGCACATCCTGCATCATCAGGCGTACAATCTGGGTGACACTGTCGCGGCCCAGGGTGCGGAAAACGATTTGCTCATCAATGCGGTTGAGAAACTCCGGGCGGAAATGGCGCTTCACTTCCTTGATGATCTCGGAGCGCATGCTCTCCCACACGGGCATGTCCCCGGACTGGCCGCCAAAGCCGATGGCCGAATCCCTGGTGAGTTCCCGCGTGCCCATGTTGGAGGTCATGATGATGATGGTGTTGCGGAAGTCCACTTTGCGGCCGGTGGAGTCCGTCAGGCGGCCATCGTCCAGCACCTGGAGCAGCAGGTTGAAGACCTCCGGATGGGCCTTCTCCACTTCGTCCAGCAGGACAATGGAATAAGGCCGTCGCCGCACTTTCTCCGTCAGCTGGCCACCTTCTTCAAAACCCACATAGCCGGGAGGGGCGCCAATGAGGCGGCTGACGGCGAACTTCTCCATGTACTCGCTCATGTCCACGCGAATGAGGGCGTTCTCGTCGCCGAAGAGCACCTCCGCCAACACCTTGGCCAGCTCCGTCTTGCCAATGCCCGTGGGCCCCAGAAAGAGGAAGCTGCCAATGGGGCGCTCCGCACTCTTGAAGCCCGCGCGGCTGCGGCGGATGCTGCGGCAGAGGCGGTCAATGGCGTCCTCCTGCCCCAGGATGCGCGCGGCCAGCGATTCGTGCAGGCGCAAGAGGCGGCCGGATTCGTCCAGACTGACCCGTTCAACCGGGATGCCTGTCATTTGGCTGACCACATGGGCCACATCCTCCGGCCCCACCTCCACGGCACAAGCACTGCGTTCCTTCTCCCAGGCCTCGCGCGTCTTGATGAGCTCGGCTTCCAGCTTCAGCTTCTGGTCGCGGATCTCGGCGGCCTTTTCATAGTGCTGCCGCTCCACCATGGCTTCCTTCTCGTGGGTGAGCTGCTCAATGCGCTCCTCCAGCTCCACCAGCCCATCGGGCACCACAATGTGCGTCAGGTGGATGCGGCTGCCTGTTTCGTCCAGCACATCGATGGCCTTGTCCGGCAACATGCGGTCGCTGATGTAGCGGTCGCTCAGGATCACGGCCTGGTGGATGGCCTCGTCCGTGTAGCGGATGCCGTGGTGCTCCTCGTACTTGGCCTTCAGGCCCATGAGGATGCGCACCGTCTCCTCCACGCTGGTGGGCTCCACCATGATCTTCTGGAAGCGGCGTTCCAGCGCGCCGTCCTTTTCAATGAACTGGCGGTACTCGTCCAGGGTGGTGGCGCCAATGCACTGCACCTCGCCCCGCGCCAGGGCGGGCTTGAACATGTTGGACGCGTCCAGGCTGCCCGAGGCGCTGCCCGCGCCCACAATGGTGTGCAGCTCGTCCAGGAAGACGATGATGTTGCGCTGCTTCTCCAGTTCGGCCATGACGCTCTTGATGCGCTCCTCGAACTGTCCGCGGTACTTCGTTCCCGCCACCAGAGCGCCCAGGTCCAGCGCCACCACGCGCTTGTCGTAGAGCACGCGGCTCACCTTGCGCTCCACAATGCGCAGGGCCAGGCCTTCGGCGATGGCCGTTTTGCCCACGCCGGGATCACCGATGAGCACGGGATTGTTCTTCTTGCGGCGGCTGAGGATCTGCGCCACGCGCTCGATCTCCTGATCGCGGCCGATGATGGGGTCCAGGCGCCCTTCCCGGGCCATTTGCGTCAAGTCCCGGCCGAAATGGTCCAGGGCCGGGGTCTTGCTCTTGGATGCGCCGGCCTTGCCCTCGCCTGGCGCTTCCGGGCTGCCTCCGCCCAGCTGCTCCACCTGTTCGCGGATGGCGGAATAGCTGACGCCGAAGGAGGCCAGCACTTCACCCGCCACGCCGTCGTCCTCCTTGGAAATGGCCAGCAGCAGGTGCTCGGTGCCCACCTGCTCGGCACTGAAGCTGCGGCCTTCCAGGTAGGTCACCTTCAGCACGCGTTCCGCCTTCTTGGTGAAGGGGATGTTGCCGATCTTCATCAGGTTCTCGTTGGTTTCCACCCGCTCCAGAATGCGCTCGCGCACGGCGGATGGTTCGGCTTCCAGGGCTTGCAGGATCTGCACGGCCATGCCTTCGCCCAGCCGCACAATTCCCAGCAGCATGTGCTCGGTGCCGATGTTGTCGTGGCCCAGGCGCAGCGCCTCCTCCCGGGAGAACTGGATCACCTTCTGCACATGGGCGGAAAACTTGCTTTGCATCGTATCCCTTTCTGCGGCTCGCCCACCTCCAGGGCCGCCGCCTGACTGCGTGGAAACACAAGATAGCTCTTCAAAGGGGTGCCGGGTCGGTGTCGGGTCGGTGTCGGGTGGGTGTCGGGTGGGTGTCGGGTGGGTGCCGGGGGCGTGCCCGGGTCGGTGCCCGGGTCGGTGCCCGGGTCGGTGCCCGGGTTGGTGCCGCGTTGGTGGCAGGTGGGCGTCAGGGGCGTGCCAGGTCGGTGCCAGGACTGCTCCCGGCACC
>CAIWAD010000115.1 GCA_903910645.1 uncultured bacterium
CGCGGCGCCCCTGTTTGGTTACCCGGCCGGGACGCGGTTGCTGGTCCAGCACGGCCCCCGCCGGCACCCTGCCGGCAGGATCGGCCCGGCGGCTTTCCAGCACGGGATCAAACCCAGCCTTTCGCAAGCTCCTTTCCGCCTCTTCCAGGGGCAGGCCCAACACTCCAGGGCAGGCCGCCTCCTGGCCATGCCGCACCAGGGCAGGCATGATGAGTCGATCCACCAACAGGAAGAGTGCCAAAATCAGGCCCGCC
Source organism: uncultured bacterium (assembly GCA_903910645.1). GTDB lineage: Bacteria > CAIWAD01 > CAIWAD01 > CAIWAD01 > CAIWAD01 > CAIWAD01. Next base: position 255 of record CAIWAD010000115.1, read on the forward strand.
AGCCAGGCCAGTTTGATGCCCAGTCGTGCCCAGAAGCCGCGACTGCCTCGCTCGTCCACAGCGCGGTTGCGCATCATGTGGTCTTCTCCAGGGCAATTGCCCAGGCTCCACCCGCTCCCGGGCGACCCGCCTTGCGCAGGCCCCGCCAGGGACGCCAGAACCACCCTCCACCTTGCTCTTCCGCCTCGGGCCAGGGCAAGGGCTGTGCCGAGAAGCCCATCTCCCGCGCGATGGGCCCCACCAGAGCGCCATTCTCCCGGTGATCCAGACTGCATGTGCTGTAGACCAGGCGGCCCCCAGGGGCCAGGAGACCCAGGGCATGCCGCAACAGATTGCCCTGCAAGGCCAGTGCGGCATCCGACACCGGGTCTGCCTTGCGCAGGATGTCCGGACGATGGCCCACCGTTCCGGACCCGGAGCAGGGGACATCCAGCAGGATGCGATCCCACCCGCTTTCCGTGAAGTGGAGCGCATCCATGGGAAGCAGCCGCGCCTTCTTCTCCAGGCGTCGCTCCAGGGCTCTGGCCCGGCCCGCATCACTCTCCACAGCGCAGAGATTCATCCCGGGATGGGTATCCAGCAGGGCAAGGCTTTTGCCGCCGGGTGCCGCGCACAAATCCAGCACGCGCATGCCCTCCTCCACCGCAAGCAGCCGCAGGGCACCGGCCGTGCTAAGATCCTGCACGCGCAAACGGCCATCCTGCAGGGCCTTCGCTTTCAACAACCCACCACGCGGAGGTGCCAGCAAACGCAGGAAAGCGGCATGTTCCGGCGCTTCCTCCACTTGCAGGCCCTCATCACGCAAATGGGCCAGCGCCTGCCGGCGCGACCAGCGGGAGACATTCACCCGCACCCACAGGCCACGACCCCGGTAAAGCTGCTCCTTCATGGCATGCAGCCAGGCGGGATGCAGGGCCTCCGGCCCTTCCAATTCCTCCACCAGGCGAAGGAACCAGGGCGGCAAACTGAGCGCCATGCCCAGGTCCGTCAACCACAGGTCCCGACCCAGCGCGGGATCCGGCAGGGGCGAGAGGGGCAAATCCTTGCGCAGCAGGGTGCGCAATACCGCATTCACCAGACCGCGCTCCGCGTCGGGCAGCCCGCTCAGTTCTTTCAACAGGCCATCCACCACCGCGTGGGCCGGATGGCCGTCTTCCAGAAGCAAGAGACCCAGTCTTAGCGCAGCGTGGATCCGCGGGCGGGGCCGGTTCCGCACCCGGGCGGCCAGCACATGGTCGTGGCGCAGCCACTCTTCAAGGGCCAGCCGCAGCAAGGCCGTATGGCGGGCGGCGGCGGCGGCATCCATGCCAGGGCGATGATGGGAGGCCTGCAGCAGGCGGTCGCTCCAGGCTCCACCCTCCAGGCGCTCCACATCCTCCAACAGGGCCCGCAGTTCCATGGATCAATCCCCTGTGGTGGAA
>CAIWAD010000116.1 GCA_903910645.1 uncultured bacterium
GCGACACAGGTGCTCGGTGATCTCTTCCGTGATGCGCTTGTCCTTGCGCCGGGAGAGCACCAGGGCGCCCATGGAACCCGGTCCATCCGTGCTGGCGACGATTTCCTTCAGCATGTGCACGCTGCCCTGGGCCTCGCCCGCACTGGCCTCCAGCAAATGGAAGATGTGGTCGTCCCGGCCAAAGAGCTGCTTCAACGCCTTCATGCCATGTCTCCCTGTTGCCTGTCAATCACTTCGATTTTGTGCGAACCGCTCCGCAGCTACCACGCCATGCAGATGCGCATGCTCCAATAGGCCAGCAAGGCCGTGATGGGCAAGGTGAGCACCCAGGCCCACAGCATGTTGCCCACAATGCCCCATTTCACCGCGCTGAAGCGCTTCATAGCGCCCACGCCCATGATGGATGTGGAGATGACATGGGTGGTGGACAAGGGGATGCCCCAGTGCGTGGCCACCTGGATGATGGCCGCCGCCGTGGTTTCCGCCGCGAACCCATGCACGGGCTGCAGGCGCACCATTTTGTGTCCCAGGGTGCGGATGATGCGCCAGCCTCCTGCCGCCGTGCCCGCCGCCATGGTAACGGCGCAGGCCACTTTCACCCAGAAGGCCACGGCGAACTCCGGCGTGCGCAGGAAGGCCAGCCAATGGGGAAGCGCGTCAAAGGCCTTGCTCGTGGTTCCGGTGTAGAGGAGCAGGGTGATGATGCCCATGGTCTTCTGGGCGTCGTTGGTGCCGTGGCTGAAGCCCATGAAACCCGCGCTGACCACTTGCAGCTTGCCGAAGACCTTGCCGATGAAGCGCGGCGTAAGGCGGCGCAACAGTATTGTCAGGAGGGCCATCATCAGAAAACCGATGAGGATGCCCATCACCGGCGAAAGCACCATGGGCATGACCACTTTGTGCCACAAACCTTCCATTTGACCGGAGTCGTTGCGGAAGGACCAGTGGATGGCGAGCCAGTCCCCGTGGGCTTTGGCCAGGGTGGAGCCGCACAGGCCGCCAATGAGGGCGTGGCTGGAGCTGGAGGGCAGTCCCAGCCACCAGGTGATGAGGTTCCACACGATGGCGGCCATGAGGGCGTAGAAGATGGACTCCGGCGTGACATAACGGGTCTCCACCAGGCCTTTTCCGATGGTCTTGGCCACGGCCCCGCCCCACAAGGCGCCCAGCAGGTTCAGGCTGGCCGCCAGGAGGATGGCTTGACGAGGAGTGAGCACCCGGGTGCTGACACTTGTGGCAATTGCGTTGGCGGTGTCGTGGAATCCGTTGATGTACTCAAAGGCCAGGGCGATGAACACAGCGATCAGAATGAAGGTCATATACTTCGCCTTCCACTTGACATTCGCCGACCTGAAGGGCGGCAGGGCATTTCCCTGGCCGACCCACCCTTGACAGGCGGACAATCTGTTAGGATCGCGTTAGGTTTGTGTTAAGGTAACTCTGGCAAGCGGGGATATGGAAGGCCTTTCTTCGTCCCGGTCTTGCCCGGGTCTTGCCCGGGTCTTCCCCAGGTCTTCCCCGGGTCTTCCCCGGGTCTTCCCCGGGTCTTCCCCGGGTCTTGTCCGGGTCTTCCCCAGGTCTTCCCCAGGTCCTCCCCGGGTCTTGCCCGGGTCTTGCCCGGGTCTTGTCCGGGGCTTCCCCGGGTCTTGTCCGGGTCTTGTCCGGGGCTGGTCCGGGGCTGGTCCGGGGCTGGTCCGGGGCTGGTCCGGGGCTTGAGCCAATCCCGGCAAGCCGGGACTGGCATTAGCTGAACGCGTTCGCGTTCAGCCGCCCTGGGTTCCCCTTACGGGATCGCGATATCCCCAATCCGAAAGGGCTGACACGGGTAGCTTTGCAGAGGTGTGATTTCCCCGCGCCACGGGCGCAATCTGTAAAACTCTCCACCAGTGGCGTCAAGGGCGTACAGCTCATCCTTGCGACGGCTGGTTTCCAGGGCGGAAAGACGGGGCGTGGCCATCAAGCTGTGGGCCAGCGCCTGACCCTCCTCCAGTTCCAGCCAGGCAAGTTCCCCACCGGAACCGGCCGGACGCCAAACCAATAAGGTTCCCACAGAAAGTGCTTGTCCATTGGGGCTTTCCATGGCCACGGGAAGCCAGGCAAGGGCCGTCCAACCGCTCTCGGGCAAAAGAGACCAGGAGCGCGTCCAGCTGCCGCTTTCCGCATCCAGCTGCAGGAGTCGAGTGCCTGCATCCAGGAGGTAGTGGCGATTGCCGGGGGCAATGGTCAGGGCGCGAGGTTCTTCCAGGCCAGGCAGGTCGAAGCGCGGCGTGGTATAGGCGTTGGACACCTCCACCTCCAGCAGCCGCAGAAGCAGGAGGTCCACTCCCAGCAGATTCTCCTCCTCATCAAAGGCCACGGGACCCAGTTCATCCGCCACATAGCCACGACTGACGCAATCCGGACTGGCAAAAGGCAGGGCCAGCAAGGAACGGTCCTGCTGTTCCACCGCCCACACGCGATCCTCCACACTTACCGGGTCCTCATCGCAGGACAGGCCGATCAACAGGAAGCCCAGCAGGGGCAAAACCCGCGCGGGTCCCGGAAGGGCGAAGCCTGCCGCCCCGCACATGGGGAGCTTAGCCAATGCGTGATGGGGAAAGTGGGTGCTCCATGCGCCCAAGGCCTTCCGCACGCACCAGATTCTGCCAATCCTCCGCCGAGAAGGGAAGGCCCATGGTGCGCTCAATGCGACTGGTCCACCCAAGGCCTTGGGCATCGGTGTGAATGGGAAGCGGACCTTCCGGCAAGGCCTCCTGCAGGGTGAAGGCGGCGCGCACGCGCCGCAGCACGGCCTCCAGGTCCACATGGGGCGAATTGGTGTAGATGTCGCACAGCGCCTCGCCATCGCGCACCCTGTCCCCAAGATGCCGGTGCAGGCTGATGCCCGCCAAATGATCGATCTCATCCTCTTTGCGGGCGCGGCCGGCCCCCAGGCTGATGGCCGCCAGTCCCAACTCCCGGGACTGGATGTCGGTGATGAACCCTGCCGCGGGCGCCGTCACCGTGCGTCCAAAAGCGGGACGCGGGGCGCGCTGGGGATGCAGAAACCACTCCCGGCTGCCGCCCTGGGCCTCGATCATGCGCAGATAATGCTCCCGCGCGCTGCCGTCTGCCACCAGGGATTTCAGTCGACGCAGCGCATCCCCTGGCGCCAAACCCGGCTCCGCCAGCACCAATGTGGCGGTGCCCAGCGCCAGCGTGATCTCCATCAGATCGGGGCTGCCGAAGCCCTGCAGGCATTCGTCGGATTCCACCAGCTCGTTCCAGTTGCCAATGTGCCGACCCAGGGGCGCGTTCATGTCTGTGAGCAGCGCCGCCGTGGGCAGGCCTCCGCGAGTGGCGGCCTCCACCAGGCGGCGGGCCAGTTCCGATGCCTGCTCCAGATCCTTGAAAATGGCACCATGGCCGAACTTCACATCCAGCACCAGGGCGTCCACCCCCTCAGCCAGCTTCTTAGAAAGAATGGAGGAGCAGATGAGCGGCGCCGATTCCACCGTGGCGGTCACATCACGCAAGGCGTAGAACAGACGGTCGGCGGGCACGAGGTTCTGCGTTTGGCCCACCAGCACGCAACCGGCGGCCTCGATCACCGAGGCCATCCCGGCGTTGTCCAGGCGCGTACGCAGGCCGGGCAGACTTTCCAGCTTGTCCAGCGTGCCGCCTGTGTGGCCCAGTCCGCGACCGGTGATGCTTGGCACTTTCAAGCCCGCGGCCGCCAGGAGCGGCGCCAGGATGAAGGTGATTTTGTCCCCCACTCCACCCGTGCTGTGCTTGTCCACCTTCTTGCCGGGCAAGTGGGCGAAGTCCAGCACATCTCCGGAACCGCGCATGGCCTCCGTCAGGGTCCAGGTCTCCTCCGCGCTCATGTCCTGGAAGTAAATGGCCATGAACCAGCTGCTCAGCTGGGCTTCCATCACGCGTCCGTCCAGGGCGCCCGCCACCATGAAGCGGATCTCCTCCGGCGTGTTGGCCAGGCCGCGCTGCTTGCGCTGGATGATTTCGTAAGGCGTCATGAAAAGTCTTCCTGTTCCAAAACCCTGACCCTAATGAGGAGCTTGTCTCGTCCTCGAGCATGGGTTCATTATCAGCGCGGCAGCTCTCGTCCTCGAGTCTCAGATTCCTTCCCAGCGCAGCCTTTCTCGTTCTCGGACTCAGTCCGCGAACAGTCGAAGCTGTTGTTCCGGTAAACGCTGGGATCCACTCTCAACAGGATTTCCGGCTTCGCGGGAAGGACAGAATCCCGGGCGATCCCCATCACACGCCACGGATCAGTAGCCGCCCACCGCGCCGGATTTCCCTCCCACAATGGCCACGCTGGCGCTGGCTCCCAGACGGTCGGCGCCGGACTCGATGAGCTGCACGGCGTCGTTCAGGCTGCGCACCCCGCCGGAGGCTTTCACGCCCATGCCGGCACCCACCACGCGACGCATGAGAGCCACATGCTCCGCCGTGGCGCCGCCCGTGCTGAAGCCCGTGGAGGTTTTCACAAAATCCGCCCCGGCGCTGCGGCAGGCCAGGCAGGCCTTGACGATCTGCTCGTCGGAGAGCAGGCAGGTTTCCAGAATCACCTTCTTCACCACGCGGGACCCGGCAGCCTCCACCACGGCGCGCACATCGTCCTCCACCAGACGCCACTCGCCGTCCTTGGCCTGGCCCACATTGAGCACCATGTCCACTTCCTGGGCGCCGTCGCGCACCGCCTGGCGGGTTTCGGCGGCCTTGGCGCGGCTGGTGGTTGCTCCCAGGGGAAAGCCCACCACCGTGCACACCTTCACCGTGCTGCCCTCCAGCAGCCGGGCGCAAAGGGCCACCCAGGTGGGATTCACACACACGCTGGCGAAGCGGTACTCCCGCGCCTCGCGGCACAGGCGCTCCACATCGGCGCGGGTGGCATCGGCCTTCAACAGGGTGTGGTCGATCATGCGCGCAATCTCGCCACGCACCTGGTCCAGCAGGCCAATGGTGCACGACACGCGATCCGCCCCGCAGGCCAGCACCCGGTCGGGACGATAGGCGGGAATGGGGCCGGCGCCCTTGATGGCACCGGTGGCCGGACAGAGCTGACCCTCCGGCGCGGCAGCCTGGCTGACCTTTTCCTTGCGTGCGCTGCGCTGCTCCAGCACTTCGCGCACAATGCGATCCACCACATCACCGCTCATGGCCAGGCGCCTCCACATGATAGCCGTCCACCACGCCCACAATCACCGCCTGCACGGGAATGCGCGGATTTTGGAGGATCATGCGCGCCGCGCCGCCCTCCTTGTTCACCAGCACGCGATCCCCCAGGCCGGCATCCACCGTGTCCACGGCGATGCTCTCCGGACCCTTGGGAAGGCCGTCCAGACCCATGGGCCGCACGAGCAGGAGCTTGCGGCCCTTGAACTCCGGGTGCTTCTCGGTTGCCACCACTTCACCGGTGACATGCATGATTTGCACCTGTCCCCCCAATCCCATTACCAGCACGCAGCTGTTCTCGTGCTGGAGCGAGCATTCCTTCCCAGCACAGCGTGTCTCGGATTCACTCCGCGAACAGCCGAAGCCGTCATCCCTGCGCCAGGGCTAGCCCAGCGCGCCATGGATGCGTCCCACCAATTCCCGCGCCACCTTATCGTCCACGGCTTCGCCGAAAATGCGCAGGATGGGTTCGGTGTTGGAGGCGCGCAGCTGCACCCAGGCGGGAGCGCCACCAGCCTCCAGCAGGAACTTCAAGCCGTCTGTTTCATCCAGCCGGGCCTCCGGCATGGCTTCCCGGGCCATTTGCAGGGCCAGGGCGGGATCCATGGATCCCAGTTCCACCTTGTCCTTCACCATGGCATAAGTGGGCAGCTCGGCCCGCAGCTGGCTCAGGCTGCGCCCGGATTCCAGCAGGTATTGCAGGAGCAGGGCCATGCCCACCAGGGCGTCGCGCCCCAGGTGCAGGTCCCGCAGGATGACGCCGCCATTGCCTTCGCCGCCAATGGCGGAACCCAGCTGGCGCATGCGCACGCTCACATTGATCTCGCCCACGCGGGTGCGATGCAAGTCCACGCCCGCTTCCCGCGCCACATCATCCAGCAGCTGGCTGCTGGAGACATTGGCCACCAGGGGGCTCTTCTCCTTGCCCAACACGAAGCGCGCCACCAGGGCCAGCGTGAGTTCCTCGCCCAGGGGCTGGCCTTTTTCGTCCACCAGGGCCAATCGGTCGGCATCGGGATCCAGGGCGAAGCCCACATGGAAATCCCCGCCGCGCAGTGTTTCACACAAGGCGCCCAGGTTTTCCGGCGTGGGTTCGGCTCCACGGCTGAAGATGCCCGTGTCCTCCACGCCCAGCTTCACCACTTCACAGCCCAATTCCTGCAGCAGATGCGGCGCCAGCAAGCGGCCCGCGCCATTCACGCAATCCACCGCCACGCGGAAACCGCGCTTGCGCAGGGCGGGAACATCCACCAACCCCAGCGCAAGGATGCGCCGCACATGGGCCTCGCCCGCGCCCGGCAGCTCTTCCAGCCCACCCAGGCCATCCCAGGCCACCAGGGCCGGTCCGCGCTCGGCAATGTCCAGGTGGCGGCGACTCTGCTCCGCGTCCAGGAAGAGTCCATCGTGATGGAAGAACTTCAGCGCATTCCATTGCACGGGGTTGTGGCTGGCCGTGATACAAATGCCACCGGCGGCGCCCAGCTCCTCCACCAGCACGGCCACCGTGGGAGTGGGCACCACGCCCACATCCAGCACCTGGCAACCGGCGGCGTTCAAGCCGGCAATGACCGCGTGGCGCATCATGGGGCCGCTGGGACGCGTGTCCCTGCCCACCACCACCGCGCCGCCCCCACAGTATTCGCCAAAGGCCGACGCGTAGCGCGCCACCAGCTCGGGGTTCAGCGTCTGCCCCACCACGCCGCGGATGCCGCTGATGGAGACCATCAGGCGGCTCATGCGTCCGCCCCGCTGGAGGCATCGTCCGTCTTCGCGTTGGCGGCGCCGTGGCGCCCCTTCTCATCCACGAAGTTCAAGCGCAAATCCGTCACCGCGCTCTTCATCAGACGCGCCAGCTCGTCCGGCACGCGACCCTGGGTCTTCTCCTCCAGCATGGCCAGCACATCAATGAAGAAGGACGCCTCGTCCAGATCCGCGCGCATGCCTTCCCCAGGCCGGGCCAGCTTGCCCAGGGCCATCATGGCCAACTGCTGGTACTGCATCACCAGCGCGTACAAGAGCTGGTCGTTCTTGTCCATGGAAAACCTCCGTTAGAGCAAGGGTAAGGTGCCCGCCACCACGCCGTCGGCATCGGCCTGCCACAGCAGGCGACGACGGGCGCCAGCCAACAAGTCCACCATAAGAGGCTGGGCCAGCAGGGCGACGGCTTCCGGCAGGGACCCCAGATCCGGAGCGGGCAGGCGGAAGCGCGGCCAGCCCAGGTCCAGATCCACGCGCAATTCGCTGATTTCCTCCTGCGGAGCCAGCAACAGCACGGCCTCGAGCAGGCGATCCACCAGCCAGCTGGCCTCGCGGAAGGACAAGGGGCAGGGAACATCCGCCGGAATGTCCTCCACCAGGCGGCAGCGGTGCTTCAGCGCGGCATCGGCGCGATAGAAACGCAACTCCTCGCGCAGCACCAGTTCCCAGGCCAGAGGCGTGCCCCGCTCGTACTCGCGCAGGCGACGATAACGCTCGCCCAGGTGGCGAATCTGGGCCGCCAGCTCATCACCCTGGGCTTCCAGGCGAGGCAGCTCCGGCAGGTCGCTGTTGCGGAACATCATGAGCTGCAGCATGCCCGACAGGGCATTGAGCGGATTGTTGAGGTTGTGCACGATGCCGCCCGTGTAGCGGCCAAAGCTTTGGTACTGCTCGCCCTTGCGCCGATGCTCCGGATCCAGTCCGGGCAGCAGCAGCTCGCCCTCCTCCAGGCGCAAACGCAAGGCCCCACGCTCCAGGACCGGGCCGGGGTCCAGCGTCGGATCCAGCATGCGCCACGCCTCCAGCAGGTGGCGGCCCGCTTCGTTGGCCCCTTCCCAGGGCAGTGTCCCGTGCGGACGCCACAAGAGCGGCAGAGGCATGGCCTCCACCGGCAGGCTTATCAAGGGTGTGCCACTCATGGACGAGTCTCCCCTTCTTCATCGGGCTGAATGAGCTTGCGGTAATAGCGGATCTGGTCCCGCAGGCGGGCCGCCTCCTCGAAATCCTCACGCTCAACGGCTTCGGCCAGTTCGCTTTCCAGTTGCTGGATTTGTTCGTCCAGAGGCATCAGCTGGGGGAAGCCATGCTTGCCCGCCGCCTCCAGCACATCCTCGGCCATCAAGACCGGCAGGCCCAGCCGCAGTGCCAGTGGAATGGCATCCGAGGGCCGGGCATCCAGGCGGATCACTTCGCCGTCGGGACGCTCCAGCAGCACTTCCGCATAGAAGACCTCCTCATGGAGTCGCGTGATGCTCGTGGAACGCACGCGACCATCCAGGGCGCGCAACAAGGATGCCACCAGATCAAAGGTCATGGGGCGATGGTATTGACTGCCACGCAGATTGAACGCAATGGACTGGGCTTCTCCCGGACCGACGCGAATAGGAACCCAGCGTTCGCCGTCCCGCTCCCGCAGCACCACCACATAGCCGCCCTGGGTTGGATGGAAGGTCACCTCGGTGACCACGACCTCTCGCACGGCTTCTCCTAACAAATGGGGCAGGCAAGGTAATGATCAGCCCTAC
>CAIWAD010000117.1 GCA_903910645.1 uncultured bacterium
CCCGCCACACTCACCGCCAGGTCGCCGATGCGCTCCAGGTCGCTGTTCAGCTTCAGGATGCCCACCATCAGGCGCAGATCCCGACCCACCGGCTGGTACAGGGCGAAAACCTTCAGGCATTCCTCCTCCAGCGCCACTTCCGCCACATCAATGGCTCTGTCGCCCCTGGCAACCTGGTCGGCTTTTTCGGCGTCGCCATTCAACACGGCCTCCACCGCCAGCCCCACCGCCTGCTGCACCGTGGCTCCCAACAAGGCCATGCGCTCTTTCAAGTCGTCAATGGCGTGAAGAAGATGTCGCGACATTGTGTGCCTTTCGTGAGGAAATGGTCATCAACCGAAGCGCCCGGTGATGTAATCGTTGGTCTGCTCGTGGTCGGGTTTGGTGAAGAGGCGCTGGGTTTCGTTGAACTCCACCAGATGCCCTTCGTAAAGGAAGGCCGTGAAGTCGGAGACCCGCGCCGCCTGCTGCATGTTGTGTGTGACAATGACAATGGTGTACTGGTCGCGCAACTCGGTGATCAGGTCCTCGATGCGTCCCGTGCTGCGCGGATCCAGCGCCGAGGCGGGTTCATCCATGAGCAGCACGCGGGGATCCACCGCCAGTGCCCGGGCGATGCACAGGCGCTGCTGCTGGCCGCCGGAGAGGTCCAGGGCGCTGGACTTCAGGCGATCCTTCACCTCGTCCCACAAGGCCACGCGCTTCAGGCAGCTCTCCACCAGGCCATCCAGGGCATGGCGGTCCTTGTTGCCGTGCACGCGCGGGCCGTAGGCCACATTGTCGTAGATGGTCTTGCTGAAGGGATTGGACTTCTGGAAGACCATGCCCACCTCCCGTCGCAGCTCCTCCAGCGCCGTGCCCGGGGCGTGGATGTCCCGGCCATGGATGTGGATGCCTCCCGTCACGCGGCAGTCGGGAATGAGCTCGTTCATGCGATTGAAGCAGCGCAGCAGCGTGCTCTTGCCACAACCCGAGGGCCCAATGAAGGCCGTCACCCGGCGGGCGGGAAGCTGCATGCTCACGCCATGCACAGCGCGGGAGGGGCCGTACCACACCTCCACACCCTGCACATCCAGGGCGGTCTCCATCGTCTCGTCCGCATCGCTGCGGCGTGTCACTTCCGGTTTCGTCATCTCCAGCATCAGAAGGCCGCCTGTTTGTAGCGCTTGCGCAAATGGTTGCGCAGCAGGATGGCAGTCAGGTTCAAGGCCAGCACGATCAGGATGAGCAGCATGGCCGTGGCGAATAGCATGGGTTTGGCGGCCTCCACATTGGGGCTCTGGAAGCCCAGGTCATAAATGTGGAAGCCCAGGTGCATGAATTTGCGTTCCAGATGCAGGAAGGGAAAATCCCCGTCCAGCGCCAGGCTGGGCGCCAGTTTCACCACACCGGTGATCATCAGTGGAGCCACCTCGCCGGCGGCGCGACTGACCGCCAAAATGAGGCCGGTTAGAATTCCCGGCATGGCGTTGGGCAAAACCACCTGGCGCATCATTTGCCAGCGGGTGGCGCCCAGGGCCAGGGCGGCCATGCGCGTGGCAGGCGAAACAGCGGACAGGCCTTCCAGCGTGGCCACCACCACCACCGGCAGGGTGAGCAGAGCCAGCGTGAGGCTGGCCCACAGAATGCCTCCTGTGCCGTAAGTGGGTTCAGGCAGGCGATGGCCGAAGAAGGCCCCGTCCACGCCACCGCCCATGAAATAGATGAAGAAACCCAGTCCGAAAATGCCGAACACGATGCTGGGCACGCCGGCCAGATTGTTCACCGCCAGGCGGATAAGGCGCACCAGGAAGCCCTGGCGGGCATAATCGTGCAGGTAGACGGCGGTGACCACGCCCAGAGGGGCCGCCGCCAGGCTCATGAGCAGGACCATGAGCACGGTGCCGAAGATGGCCGGCCACACGCCACCGGCGGTGTTGGATTCCCGGGGATCCTCGCTCAGGAAATCCCCCACTCTTGCCAGGTAAAGCCCAAGGCGTCCCACCAGTCCCAGCTCATTGGCGGGAACCCAGCGGCCCACCTGCAGCAGGGGCAAGTCCGTGGTGGCGCCATCGGCGCTGCGCAAGTCCAGCCGCCACAAGTCAGCGGCGCTGCGCAGGCTGTCCAGGCGGCTCTCCATCAGTTGCAGGCGCCGGGCGCTCTCCTCCAGCCGGGGTTCCAGCTCCGCCACGCGCCGCACGCTGGCGCCGCGCTCCACTTCTTCTTCCCAGCGGCCACGCTTGAGCGCCAGGCGGCGGGCTTCCTCCTGCAGGGAGCGCAGCTCGCCGTCCACTTCCTCCATATGCTCCAGCGCCTTGTCCAGATTGCGGCGCAGGTTCGGGCCGTCGCCTTCCACGGCCAGGCCGGGACCGCGCAGGCCCACCAGCCAGCCCAGGAACACGCCGTTCTCGTGACGCTCCAGCAGCACGGCGTCCTGGGGAATGGAAGAGGAAGCCACCTCCGCCATGTCCAGCAACTGCACATCCTGGCCGGTGATCTCGCGATTGCCTGTGCGCAGCCGCAGACGCTGGCCCTCCGGCGTCTCCAGACGCTCCCAGACTTCCCCCAGAAGGGCGCTGCCATCCTTCAGCTGAAAGTGCTCCAGACGCTGGGGCCAGAACGCGGCGAATCCACGGGACAGGATAAGCCACATCACCAGGGCCAGCATGAGCAGAATGAGTACCAGCCCCAGGCTGGTGACCATGACCGGGACGCTGTCCCGCGCGGTGCTTGCGCGCTTCACTTATAGCCTCCCGTGGCGCTTGCGCAGACTTTCGCCAATGAAGGCCGCCACGCTGTTGATGGCAAAGGTGAAGAGGAAAAGGAGCAGGGCCGTGAAGAAGAGCACGCGATAGAGGGTGCCTCCCAGCGGCGCCTCCGATATCTCAACGGCGATGCACGCGCTCATGGCGCGGAAGCCGTTGAAAGGGCTGGGATCCAACAAAGGCGTGTTGCCCGTGGCCATGAGCACGATCATGGTCTCGCCAATGGCGCGGCCCAGGCCAATCATTACCGCGGCGAAGACACCGGCGGCGGCGGCGGGCAATACCACGCGATAGACCGTGGTCCAGCGGCTGGCGCCCAGGGCCAGGGAGGCGTTCACCAGGGCTTCGGGCACATTGCCCAGGGCATCCTCCGCCATGGTGAAGATGATGGGAATGACGGCGAAGCCCAGCGCGAAACCCACCACCAGGCTGTTGCGCTGGTCGTAGACCACTCCCGCGCGCTCCTGAAGCCACTGGATCAGGCTGCCGCCGAAGAGTCGCGCATCCAGCAGGGGGGCCACCAGCCAGGCCAGCAGGAAGGCGATCAATGTGAGCACCAGGCCCTGCGCCAGCTGGGGCAGGCCCTTGGGACCCAGCTTGTGGCCGGGCATGCGCTGCCACACCGGCACCATGAATAGGATGAGCAGGGGCAGGATCACCACGAAGGACAGGACCAGGGTCAGCTTTTCTTCCAGCCAGGGCGCGAAGACCAAACCCGCCAGGAAGCCGATGATCACGCTGGGCAGGGCCGCCATGATCTCAATGGCGGGCTTCACCGTGCGCGCCAGCCAGGTGGGCGCGAACTGGGAGATGTAAATGGCGCCGAGCAGGGCCAGGGGCACGCTGATGAGCAGGGCGAAGAGCGTGCCTTTCAGCGTGCCGAAAATGAGAGGAAGCAGGCTGAATTTGGGCTCGAAGTCATCGCTGCCGCCGGTGGACTGCCACACCGCCCCGGGCGCGGCGTACCCTTCGTACTGCAGGCTGCCGAACAGGGCGCGCCAACTGATCTCCGGGTGGGCGTTACGAAGTTCCACGCGCCGCAGGCTGTCCCTGCCCGCCACCACCAGGGCATCTCCACGGGGACTGAAAGCGAAATGGCGTCCGGGAAGGCTCTTCTCCACCAGGGTGCGCCCCGTGGTGGCGTAATGCAGTTTCACCCCGCCGCCGGCATCCGCCGACAGCAGCGTGCGATCCCGGGGGCCCGCCACCAGCCGGGTGACGGGTGCCGCGTGGGCCGCAAGGAGCGGAGCCGCAATCCAGCGGGAACCCGCTTCGCCCTGCACTTCCACCAGGCTGGCCAGGTGCCCCGTGGCGTCACCCGCCACCAGACGCTTGGATCCCACCAGGAAGGCCAGGGCCGTGGGAGATGCGGACAAGCCAAGGGGCTGGCGCGCCACAAGGCTTAGGGCGCCGTCCTCCACCTGGAGCAGCAGGAGCTGTCCGGAACCAGTGGCCAGGGCCAAGCGCTCACCGTTGGGGGCCGCCGCCAGCGCCACCGGACTTTCATCCACGCCTTCGGGAAGGACAGGCAGGCTCCATTGGCCCATCTCCCTGTCCTCCACCGCCACCTGCAACCGGCCCTTTCCATGCCAGGCCAACAATCCGGCGCTCTCGCCACGGGCAAAGGCAAGGCCCTCCACCGGGCCGGGAATCTCCTCCAACAGGCTGTCCAGTGCGGCAAGGGGATCCTCCAGCTCCAGCTCCGCCTGGCTGAAGGGAGTGGCGGCCTCCAGGATGCGCCATGTCCGCACGCTGGCCAGCACCACGCGACCCCGGTCCGTTCCCACCGCCAGGTGATCCGTGCGCAATCCGCCTTCCTGCGCCACACAGACCACTCTCTCCAGGCTGTCCAGGGGCAGGGGCAGGTCCTGTGAGCCGCCGCGCACGGCATCCACCACATGCAGCACGCCGGTGGAGTCCAGGCTCCACACCAGATCCTGGTAGGAATCCGTGCCGCTGACCATGGGAGTGCCTGATGCCGCGGACACGCTCTGCTCCCGGCCAAGCTGCGAGCCCTGGAACAAGGGAAGGGCCACGCGGCCCACGAAGACGAAGATGAGCAGGATGGCCAGCACCACGCTCAAGCCGCCCAGCCCAATGAGCCAGGTGGCCAGGCGGTCCGCCAGCAGGCGGCGACGGTGCAGGCCCCCGGCACGGGTGCCGAGGGCCTGGTTTGCGCTGTGCCTCAACTAGTTCTCAAGCTTGGCAAGCTCCTGCTTCACCATTGAGGCGGGCAGGGGCAGGTAGCCGTCCTTCACCACAATCTCCTGGCCTTCCTTGCTCAGGATGAACCTGAGGAACTCTCTGGCCATGGGATCCATGGCCTTGCCGGGCTTCTTCACGACATAGAGCAGGAGGGGACGGGACAAGGGATAGTTGCCACTGAGCACGTTCTTGTAAGTGGCCTGATAGAAGGGCCCCTGATGGGTTTCACCCAGGGGGACGGCTCGCACGCCACTGGTGGCGTAGCCAATGCCCGAATACCCCACGCCCGTCTTGTCCGCCGCCACACCCTGCACCACGGCGGCGCTGCCAGGCTGCTCCTTCACCGTGCCCAGGAAGTCGCCCTTCTTCAAGGCATGCTCCTTGAAGTAGCCGTAAGTGCCGCTGGCGCTGTTGCGGCCGTAGAGGCTGATGGGCCTGGTCGCCAGCGGACCCTTCACACCAGCCTGCCCCCAGGTGGTGATGGCCTTCAGGCCGCGGGCCCGTGTGCTGCTGAACATGGCGTCCACCTGATCCAGGCCCAGGCCCTTCACCGGATTGTCCTTGGGCACGAAAAGCGCCAGGGCATCCAGGCTGGTCTTGATGGCCACCGGGGCGAAGCCATACTTGGCCTCGAACTGGTCCTTCTCCGTGCTCTTCATGGGGCGGCTCATGGGGCCGAACTGGGCCGTGCCTTCAATCAGGGCGGGGGGCGCCGTGCTGCTGCCCTTGCCTTCGATCTGGATGGTCACCTGGGGATAGTACTTGCGAAAGGCCTCCAGCCACAGGGCCATGAGGTTGTTCATGGTGTCCGAACCAATGGAACTGGCGCTGCCCTTGACGCCTTCCACCTTCTTATAGGAAGGAAGGGCCTTGTCCACCTGAATGGCTTCCGCCATGGCCTTGCCGGTGAACATCATCAGGCAAATCAGCGCCACAATTCTCATGCACATGTTCCGCTTCATGGAATCTCCTGCCTTGGCTTCGTGTTCTGTTCCCGGGGAAGATGCCTGCCCACCATTAGGTCTTCATGAGGATGAGCACGATTTCATCTGAAATCCGCGGTTGATCGTGTTTCAAAATGGACGCCGCTGTTCAATGCCCGTCGTCAATGGTGAATTTCTTGACAGACCGCCTACAGTCCTCCACTTCATCATCCGATAGTGACAATTGTCAAGTGGGCCAAGAGGTCTGGAGATATCCCATGTCGTTGAACAACATGACCATCGCTCGCCGGCTGCCCATCGTGATCATCCTGCCGGCTCTGATTATTGCCATTCTGGTGGGCCTAACCGCCAATTGGCGCGCCCGCGCTGCTCTGGACAAGGCGGCCTTCCAGCTGGTGGAATCCACCCGGGAAGGGCGTTTCGACCAGTTGACCATGCTGATGAGCAATCTGGAAACGGACCTGAAAGTGACCGTGGGACGGGCCAAGGTCATCGCCGCCTCCAAGGGGCTCAGCGGCGCTTTCACCGCCATGGGCAACGGGGCGGGAGCCCAATTGGCCAAGGCCTATGTGGAAGGGAATCCCCATCCCCTGGGCGAGCGCCACAAGCTGGACATGGCCACGGACGGTTCGGCTTACAGCTTGGTCCACAAGGATTTCCACTTCACCCTGCGTGATCTGGGCTTGAAAAAAGGCTATAACGATGTCCTGCTCATCAGCCCCGCGGCCGATGTGGTCTATTCCATGGCCAAGGAGCCGGATTTCGGCCGCAACCTGAAGGACGGTGATCTGCAGGGCACGGGTCTGCAGCAGGCCGCCCAGGCCGTGCTGGACAATCCCACCAAGGAGTTCGTGGCCTTCAGCTCGTTCCAGAACTACGGCCCCTCCCAGGGACAAGTGGCCGCCTTCCTGGCCGGACCCGTGCTGGATCCGGAGAGCGGCAGTCTGGTGGCCGTGCTGGTCTTCCAGCTTCCCGTCAGCCTTGTGAACAAAGTCCTGCAGGAGAGCGCCGGCCTGGGCGAGACGGGCGAGGCCTACCTGGTGGGCAGCGACCACCTCATGCACAGCGACAGCCGCTTGAGCAAGGAAAGCACCGCCCTGAAGCAGAAAGTGGAAAGCGAGCAGGCCCTGAAGGCCCTGGCGGGTGAAAGCGGCGTGATGGCGGCGGAGGACTACCGGGGCGTGGATGTGCTTGGCGCCTATCAGCCCCTGGACTTCCTGGGCGCCAAATGGGCCGTACTGGTGGAGATTGACGAGGCGGAAGTGGACAAACCCGCCGTGGCCCTGATGCTGCAGATCCTATTGGTGATCCTGATGGCCACGGGTGTGGTGGCCGTGCTGGGGAAGCGCTTGGCCGCCGACATCGCCACGCCCATTGTGACCCTGACGGACACCATGAGCACCCTGGCGGAGGGCCATCTGGAGGTGGAGATCCCCGGCACCACGCGCGTGGACGAATTGGGGCGCATGGCCCAGGCCGTGGAGGTCTTCAAGCAGAATGGTCTGGAGGTGCGCCGCCTGGAGGCCGAGCAAAAGTCCCTGGAGCTGAAGCAGGCCGAAGAGCGCAAGCAGGTGCGCCTGCAGTTGGCCGCCGATTTCGAGGCCAGCGTGGGCCAGGTGGTGAGCGCGGTGAGCGCCGCCGCCGAAGAGCTGCAGGTGACGGCACAGGGGATGAGTGCCCTCTCCGAGGAGACCAGCAGCCAGGCGGGCACCGTGGCTGCCGCCGCCGAGCAGAGCAGCGTGAACCTGGGTGCCGTGGCCGCCGCCACGGAGGAATTGACGGGCAGCATCCTGGAGATCAACCGCCAGGTGCGCCTGTCCAGCGAAATCGCCGCCAAGGCCGTGAGCCGGGGCGAAGCCGCCAACGAAACCATGAGTGAATTGACGCGCAGCATGGAGCGCATTGGCGAGGTGGTGGAACTCATCAAGAGCGTGGCGGACCAGACCAATCTGCTGGCGCTGAACGCCACCATCGAGGCTGCCCGCGCCGGCGAGGCGGGCAAGGGTTTCGCCGTGGTGGCGGACGAGGTGAAGAACCTGGCCAGCCAGACCACCCGCGCCACGGATGAGATCCGCGAGCAGATCACAGCCATCCAGAGGGAAACCCATCAGGCCGCCTCGGGCATCGCCGAGATTGCCCGGGTCATCCACGAGAACGACGAAGTGGTGACCAGCATTGCCGGCGCCATGGAAGAGCAGGGCGCCACCACCCAGGAGATTGCCCGCAATGTGGAACAGGCCGCCACGGGCACCAAGGAAGTCAGTTTCAATGTGAACAGCCTGAACGCCGCCGCCGAGGAAACCGGCAGCGCCAGCGGCCAGGTGCTCAGCGCCGCCCGGGATTTGAGCGGTCACGCCGGCTTGCTTAGCCGGGAAATGCAGGCCTTCCTGCAGAAAGTCCGCGAGGGCTGAAAGAAGGGTTCAAACGCATCGCGCACCATAGAGACCTAGGGTTGCCGGCCCAATGTGGCCGGCCAAGGGAAGGATGAAACGGCATGACAATCAAGCAACGCATGGGAAAGCTGGTCACCCTGGTGACCGCCGCCACAGTGGCCGTGGCCCTGATAGGCCTGGTGGCCATCAGTCTGCTGAACTCAGCCAGCAAGCGCATGGTCATGGTGGACGACACGGTGATCAACCTGCTGGAGGGCCGCGGCGCGTCCAAGGACTTCTTCGCCAAACTGGAAAAGACGGACCTGGACTTGACCAACAACCGCGTGGACACGGCCATCGCCTTGCAGGAGGAAGTGGCGGGATCCATTGACACGGAACAGTTTGACAGCCTTGGCACCATCCTGAAGGCCTACAAGACGGACTTCAATGGCGTGGCCGCCCTTTATGAGAAGCGTGGCTTCACCATTGAACTGGGCCTGCGCGGTCAAATGCGCCTGCCCATCATCGACGCGGAGAAGATTCTTACCGGCAACGGTGGTTCCGACGCCTCCTTCCGCTATCTGCAGGAGTTGCGTCGCCACGAGAAGGACTATCTGCTGCGCAAGGAGCAGAAGTATGTGGATTTGCACGAAAAG
>CAIWAD010000118.1 GCA_903910645.1 uncultured bacterium
CTCATCGCCTTCCAGCACAAGCATCCATCCCGATCCCTGGGGCAGACGCGGGGCTTTCCACTGCACGCCCCCATCGGCGCCGGCACCTTTGGACGCCGGGGCCGCGGGCACCATCAAGCGGATCAGACTGTCCGGCCACACGCGCTCGCCCGCAGTCAAGAAGGCGCGATCCACCAGCAGAAGGCCTCCCTGGGTGTCCGCGGGAATCTGAAAACGCGTGGCCGACACAGGGCGCACGGCCACAGCCAGCGTGTCGCCGTTCTTCAACAGGCGCAACCTTGCCGCGTCGTGGCGGGCCGGCAGCCGACTAAGAATGTCCCGCGAACCAGCGTTCCACTGCCTTGCCAAGGCCTGTGCATCCACCAGGGCTCCGCTGAATGCCGAAAGGGGCGGGGACAAGACCAGAGAGTCTCCGCCAAAACGAAAGCGCAGCACATGGGCCAGGCTGTCCGCAGGGCGCTCCAGGCCAAGCACCCAACCCTGCTCTTCCTTGTGCAGGTCCGCCAGGGGCAGATGCTTGCCCCGGGAGTCCACCAGTTCCAGGAGTGCCATGCGCACACTGTCCGCGGCCGGGGACAGGCGCAGGGAATCCGTCCAGTCCAGCAGGCCCGGCGCATCCAGCCACCCGTTGAACTGCACTTGCTCGCGGTTCAGGAAGCGGGCGCTCTGCAGGGACAGCGTGTCCGGTCCCGCCAGGCGGGAAAGGCGGAACAGAGAGGGATCCCGCCCCATGGTGTCCGGCGTGGCCAGGAGGCGGCTGCACAAGGCGGCCTCCTCCAGGCCGGGCTGCCACCAGCCATCCTTGCTTTCATCCCGCACCGCCATGGCGAACCACGGTCCGGCGCCCAGGCCCTTCACCACCGCCATGCCGGTGGAGTCCGGCGTGCAGCGCCAGGGAGCCTGCCCGAAGCGCCGCTGTGGACGCTCCTGGACTGGCCACAGCCAGAACTCCACGCCATCCCTTCCTCTACCCACAGCTTCCGTTGCGCGCAGCACCAGTTGCAGCGTGTCCAGCGCGGTGCCCGTGGAAAAGGGCACGAGCAGGGGCGTGTCCAAACCATTGCCAGCCAGATCCCGGGCGGCACTGCCCAATTCCAGAGTCCAGGTGCGGCCGGCGGGCAGATCCCTGTCCGGACGCAAACGCAAGGTGCGGCCGCTCCAATCGCTCTCCAGCCGACCATCCCAGCGCGGATTGAAAATGAGCGCCCTTCCCACGCTGGCCCGGTCCATGTATTCGTTGAACTGGATTTCCACCACTGGGCGGGCAGGCAGACCCGTGCTGCCGGGGGCGGGCTCCACCACGCGCGCCAAGGGCGCTTCGCGGTCCGGCGGCAGACCGGGAGGCATGGCGATGCGTGCGCATCCTGCCGCAAGCAGTGCCAGGAGCGGGAGCAGTCGTTTCACGACTCCTCTCCCGCAAGCACCTGACGGAACCACTCCACCGTCCGGGGCAGGCCCTGGCTAAGAGGAATGCGTGGCTCCCAACCCAGTTCCCGACGAGCCAAGC
>CAIWAD010000119.1 GCA_903910645.1 uncultured bacterium
GTGAGAATGGCCCCGGTGGGAATGTACCAGCCCTGCCGGGGCAGACGGCTGCCGCCAAAGATCTGGATCGCGAAGGCGGCCAGCGGCAGCAGCAGGATGAGGAAGGCGGCGGTGATCGGCGTCATGGATCAGCCCTGCAGTTCGTGCGCTTCATCCACCTGGATGCTGCGCTGCTGGCGGTAGAGGTTCATCACGATGGCCAGGGCCACGGCAGCTTCGGCGGCGGCCAGGATGATGATGAAAATGCTCATCACCTGACCCTCGATGGGCTTGGCCTGGGTGAAGCGCGCGAAGGCCACGAAGTTCAGGTTGGCGCTGTTCAGCACCAGCTCCACGCCCATGAGCAGGGCAATGGCGTTGCGCCGCGTGACCATGCTCAAAATGCCCAGAACGAAGAGGATGGCCCCGATGACCAGGTAGAAATGCAGGCTCATTGGTCCTCCCCCGCCCGGCGGGCCAGGTGCAAGGCGCCCAGCATGGCGCCCAGCAGCAGGATGCTGGCCACTTCGAAGGGCAACAGCCAGGTGGTCATGAAGCCCTTGCCGATGTCACTGGCCGTGGTCTCCGGCAAGGCGTTCATGCTTAGTGGCCAGCCGGCGCGGAAAACCGCCAGCAGGAGCAGGCCCAGCAGCAACATGCCCAGGGCCAGGCCCTGCCCCCTGCGCGTGCCACCCACTGTCAGTTCCGCCGTTGGCATGGCGGTGGTGAGCAGGATGCCGAAGAGCAGCAGCACCAGGATGCCGCCGATGTAGACCAGCACCTGCACGGCGGCCAGGAAATCCGCCCCCAGCATGACATATAGACCGGCCACGCCGAAAAAGGTGAAGAGCAGGCTGAAGCCGGCATGGAGCAGCTTTGGCGTAAAGGCCACCCAGATGGCGGATGCCACCGTGAGCAGGCCGAACATCAGCTCCAGCAGGGTTTTGATATCCATCCGTCCTCCGTGCTTCAGGCTGTGGGGGCTTCCGGGGCCGGTGCGCCGGCGTCCGCCTGGGGTGCGTCTGGGCTGGCCGGGCCATCCTGCGCTGCGGGGGCTTCCGGCGCTTGGGGAAGTTCCGGTTCCACCGGTGCCGCGGCCGCCTGGGCCTCGGCTTCCGCCTTGGCTTTGGCTTCCGCCTCTGCCTTGGCCTTGGCCTCCGCCTCCGCTTTCACTTTGGCCTCCGCGGCGGCAATGGCCGCCAGGCGCTTCTCTTCATCCAACGCCACCTGGGCCGCCGCAATCTCCTCCGGGCTCATGCGGGCAAAGGCGTATTGCAGGCTTTGGATTGAAGCGGCGCTGTAGTCGAATTTCTCCGTCATCACCAGGCATTCCGTGGGACAGGCCTCCACGCACAGGCCGCAGTAACAGCACTTGGCCATGTCAATGTCGAAGCGCGCCAGGTGCAGGGTCTTCTTCTTGCCATTGCTGGTGCGGCCCAGGTCCACGGTCTTGGTGCTCTTCACCGTCTCAATGTCGATGCAGTCCACCGGGCAGGCCTTGGCGCAGTTCATGCAGCCAATGCAGTCATCGATGTTGTTGAAGAGCTCGGCCCGGGTGCGCGCCTTGGTGGTGGCGGGCTCGTGGGGCCACTGCACGGTGTTGGGCTTCTCACGCACGCGGGACAGGGTGATGCCCATGCCCTTGACGGCCGTCAGCAGGCCTTCCGCGATGTCTCCGAAGTACGCCATCGTGTCACCTTTCCATGCCATGGGGACTTGCCCCGGGGCATCCTTCAGGGATCTCAGCCCTTGATCATCAATTGCCACAGGCCGCCCAGCACCAGCATGGCCAGGGCACCGGGCACCAGGACTTTCCAGCACACATACATCAGCTGGTCCACGCGCAGTCGGGGCAGGGTCATGCGGATCCAGATCTGCAGCACCACGAAGAAATAGGCCTTGCCGAAAAGCCAGAGCGGGCCGGGCACGAAGTCCAGCGCGGGCAGCAGGGGCTGCCATCCACCCAGGAAGAGCACGGAGGCAAGGATGCCCGCCGCCAGCATGTTGGCGTACTCCGCCAGGAAGAAGAGTGCGAAGCGCATGCCCGAATACTCGGTGTGATAGCCGCCCACCAGCTCGCTCTCGGCCTCCGGCAGGTCGAAGGGCGTGCGGTTCACCTCCGCCAGACTGGCGATGAAATAGATAAGGAAGCTGCCCACCAGGAAGGGATTCTTGTGCAGGGCCAGGCCGTTCCAGTTCCAGAAGCCGCCGCCCTGTTCCACGCACACGGTCTGCAGGCTCATGCTGCCCGCGGCCATCACCACGGTAAGCACGGCCAGGCTCAGGGGCACTTCATAGCTCACCGCCTGGGCCACGCCACGCAGGGCGCCGTAGAGCGACCACTTGTTGTTGCTGGACCAGCCGGCCATCATGATGCCCACCGCCACGAAAGAGCTGATGGCCAGCACATAGAAGACGCCCACATCCAGGTCCGCCGGGCTGACTCCCTCGGCCAGCGGTGTGACGGCGAAGACGGCGAAACTGGCGCCGAAGACGATGTAGGGGGCCATCTTGAAGAGGGGCCGGTCAATGCCCCGGGCAATGATGTCCTCTTTCAGGATGAGCTTCACCGCATCAATGAGGGTCTGGAAAATGCCCTGGGGCCCGTTTTCCATGGGACCCAGGCGATTCTGCATCCAGGCGCTGACCTTGCGCTCCAGGTAGACGCTGACCAGCGCGTTGACCGTGATTACCGCGGCGATCACCACCGCCGTGATCGGCCCCCACAGCCAGATGTTTCCCATCAGAAAGTCCATGCCAGCTCCTAACGGTCAATCTCGCCCAGCACAATGTCCAGCGAGCCCAGGATGGCCACCACGTCGCCAATGAGGGCGCCGCGGGAGATCTCATCGATCACGGAGAGGTTGCAGAAGGCCGGCGGGCGCACCTTCACGCGCTCCGGCTGGTTGCCGCCATTGGAGACGATGTAGTAGCCCAGCTCGCCGCGGGGCGTCTCCGTGCGGCAGTAGATCTCGCCGGCGGGCAGCTTCACACGGGCGGGCACCTTCTCCTTCACATCCCCTTCCTTGGGACGCGACGCCACCGCCTGGCGAATGATCTTCACCGACTCTTTCATTTCCAGGACCTTCACCCAGTGGCGGTCCCAACAGTCCCCCACCGCGCCCATGAGGCCTTCGCCCACGCAGACCTTCCACTGGAAGCGGTCGTAGATGCTGTAAGGGTCGTCCCGGCGCAGGTCGAAGTCCACACCGCTGCCGCGCAGGCTGGGACCACTGACGCCCCAGGACCAGGCCTGTTCCGGCGTCATCACGCCCACATTGGCGGAACGGTTCACGAAGATCTTGTTGAAGGTGAGGAGGGGGTTCAGCTCGTTGTCGATGCGCTTCTCGAAGTGGTCGCAGAAGCGCAGGATCTTGTCGTCCGTGTCCTCCAGGAAGTCGTGGCTGAGGCCGCCCACCCAGATGTAGTTGTAGAGCAGGCGCGCGCCGCAGATTTCCTCGAAGATGTCCAGGATCATCTCCCGGTCGCGGAAACAATAGAAGTAGGGCGTGAGCGCGCCCATGTCCAGGCCGAAGGTGCCGATGGCCACCAGATGGCTGGCGATTCGGTTCAGCTCCGCCACGATGACGCGCATGTACTCGACCTTTTCGGGCACTTCCAGGCCCATCATGCGCTCACAGGCCACCGCCCAGCCCAGGTTGTTGTTCATGGAGCCCAGGTAGTCCATGCGGTCCGTGTAGGGCACAATCTGCGGAGGAGTCAGCTTCTCGCAGTATTTCTCGAAACAGCGGTGCAGGTAGCCGATGTGGGGCCTGATGTGGGCCACCTCTTCGCCGTCCGTCTTCAGTTCAAGACGCAGCACGCCGTGGGTGGAAGGGTGCTGGGGACCCATGTTCAGGGTCATCAGCTCGCCGTCCGGACCCGTGTCGGGCACCCGGCTGCCGTGCAGGAAAAGCTCGCGTGATTCCATGTGCATCCCTTAGTCCAGCGGCATGCCGTTGTAGGTGGCCGGGGCCACATAGTCCTTGCGCAGGGGATGTCCCTGCCAATCGTCCGGACACAGGATGCGGCGCAGGTCCGGGTGTCCCGTGTAGGTGATGCCCACCATGTCATAGGCTTCGCGCTCGTGCCAGTCGGCGGTGGCCCATACGCCCGCCACACTGGGGCAGGCCGGGTCCGCCACATCCAGCACCACCTTCAGGCCCAGCTTGTGGCCGTGGCGCGTGCTGTAAAGGTGCAGGACACTCCACAAGCGCTCGCCCTCCGGCCCGGGGGCGTGGGCTCCACTCAGGCACATGAGCTGGTTGAAGTCCAGGGCCGGATCGTCCCGCAGCAGCGGGGCCAACTCGGCCAGCGCCTCGCGGCGCACCAGGATCCAGGGGCTGAAAGCCTCCGGGTGTTCCTCCAGCACGGCCTCCGGCAGCGCGGCGCGCAGGTGCTGGACCAAGGCGGCGAAGTCCATGGCGTTCCTTTAGGCGTTGCGGGCGGCCGCGGCCTGGCGCGGCTTCTTGCCCCGGATGATGTCGCGCAGCAGCTCCATGCCCTCCAGCAGCGCCTCCGGACGGGGCGGGCAGCCGGGGATGTACACGTCCACGGGCACGATGCGATCCACGCCCTTCAGCACATGATAGCCGTGCTGCCAATAAGGGCCACCGCAGTTGGAGCAGCTGCCCATGCTGATGACAAACTTGGGTTCCGCCATCTGCTCGTAGAGCAGCTTCACACGGCTGGCCATTTTCATGGTCACCGTGCCCGCCACGATCATGCAGTCGCTCTGGCGCGGCGTGGGACGGAAGACTTCACTGCCGAAGCGCGCGATGTCGTAGCGCCCGGCGCCGGCGGCCATCATTTCAATGGCGCAACAGGCAAGACCGAAAGTCATGGGCCAGATGCTGCGGGCCAGGGCCTCGTTCACCAGCCACTCGGCGCTGGTCAGGATGATGTTGCCGTCTTCGTGGCGTTCGATGGGCAGGTTCACGCCACCCCTCCTTTCCGTGCGGCGGCGGGCTTCATGAAGCGTCGCGTGCGCACCCATTCCAGATCTCCCTTGGCCCAGGCGTAGACCAGGCCCAGGGCCAGGATGCCCACAAACACCGCCATCTCCGCGAAGATGAAGGCGCCCAGGCCCTGCTTGATGAAGTCGTTGAAAATGACCGCCCAGGGGAAGAGGAAGACCACTTCCACATCGAAGAGAATGAACACCAGGGCCACCGTGTAGAAGCGATTGTTGAACTGCATCCACGGGCTGCCTACGGGCTCCTCGCCGCACTCGTAGATCTGCAGCTTCTGCTCAGTGGGATTGTGGGGGCGGATGAACGACGAAAGAGTCAGTGCCACGATGCCAATCAACAGGCCCATGACCATGAACATGAGCACCACGCCGAAGGCGAATTGCATGCCTTGCATGCTTTGCATGCCTGCTCCTATTCCGTTAAGCGTGCCGGAAGCTCCAGCCGCTCAGCGCTCCCGCCATTGCCTTAGGCGGGGCGCATGTTCCCGGGCCACTTGGCCCACAAGCTTGAACTCGGTCTCGCGTTCGTCACCCTGGAAAAGGGCCAGTCCCTGATCCGCCAGGGAAGCCAGGGCGCTCAATCCCTGTTCCAGCTCATCCAACAGGTGCCGCCGGCGCGTACTCTCCAGCCAGCCCTTCACACGGGAAGGCGGATCCGCATCCCGGGCCATGCCCGCCATTTCCAGCAGGGCCAGGCGGGTTCCATCCCGATCCGGCCCTGGATCCGGCCCCGCCAGCACTGCGCGCAAGCGCCAGTGCAGCTCGCGCAGGTCACCCTCCAGGTGGGCGGCCTCTTCCGCCACTGGTGCTTCCAGCAGCGCTTTCAATCCGTCCAGGCGCTCCAGTTGCCCGCGCATGAGCACGGCCAGCAGATAAATGCCTTCAAGGGGGGAGGCGGCGGCGGGCAGCTGAACGGCCTGCTTCTCCATCACCTTGGTCCTTCCGGCCTTTGGCTTTCACCGTGGCCGGAACTCCCTGGCCCGGCCTCAAGGTAAGGCAGATGCCTTGGACAGTCAAGAAGTTAACAACATGAATGGTTCAGAAAGGGTCGTTGTTTCCCGTCCCAGAAGGCCCTTTCTTGCTGGCGGAGACCGCCTAAGGCAGTCGCATTGCAAAGTAGAAGTGATTGGAGATCATCATGATTCGCGCAGCTTCCGCCCATTGGCAGGGAGACTTGAAATCCGGCACCGGCACCGTGAGCACGGCCAGCGGCACATTGCAGGAAAAAGCCTATTCCTTTCACACCCGCTTCGAGGATGGGGCGGGCACCAACCCGGAGGAACTGATCGCCGCCGCCCATGCCGGCTGCTTCTCCATGGCCCTGTCAGGACAGTTGGCCGCCCTGGGTCTGAAGGCAAGCCACTTGCGCTGCCAGGCCACGCTTCACCTGGAGAAGCTGGAGGCAGGCTTCACCATAACGCGCATCCACCTGGATCTGGAAGCGGAAGTGCCCGGTGCATCCGCGGAAGATTTCCAGGCCGCGGCCACCCGCGCCAAGGATGGTTGCCCTGTTTCGCGGGTGCTGAATGCGGAAATCACCTTGAGCATCAATCTGATCAGACCAGATCTTCACCTGCAAGGCGATTTGCTTGGCTTGGAGCGGGTACGGGTCTAGCGCCAATCCCGGTGTGCCGGGATTGGCATTAGCTGAACGCGAACGCGTTCAGCCGTCCGGGGCAGGTACGGAGCGGGTACGGGTCTAGCGCCAATCCCGGTGTGCCGGGATTGGCATTAGCTGAACGCGAACGCGTTCAGCCGTCCGGGGCAGGTACGGAGCGGGTACGGGTCTCGAGCCAATCCCGGTGTACCGGGATTGGCATTGGCTGAACGCGAACGCGTTCAGCCGTCCGGGGCAGCTTTCAATCACTTAGCAGTGGCGCCCACACGCGGGTCCACAGCAGCACAAGGCCAATAAGCACCAGTGCCAACCCGGTTAAGCGACGCAACCAGGCTTCCAGCTTGCCCACCCGGGTGAAGAGAGGGCCCACAGCAGAGGCGGCCCACACCAAGGCCAGGGCAAAAAGCACCACGGGCAGGGCACTGCCCAAACCGTAAAGCAGAGGCGCCAGCACCAGCCTGCCGCTGCTGATACTTAACGGAAGAAGGCTGCCGAAGAAGAGGGCGGCGGAAAGGGGGCAGAAGGCCAGGGCAAAAACGAAGCCCATGGGCAGGGCGCTCCACAAACCGAACCGGTCCGTGTGGCGGCGCCAGCCCTCCCGATCCGCGCCACCTCCCAGAGTGGGAAGGGGCAACCAGCCCAGCAAGGCCAGACCCACCACCACCATCAGCGGCCCCAGCAACGGACTAAGCCAGGCCTGCAGCCCGCGGGATAGGCCAGGCGCCGACATTAGACCCCAACCAAGCAGAGCCCCCACTGTCACATAGGCCAAAGCGCGTCCGGCGGCGTAGAGCAGGCCGCCAGCCAAGGCGTGGGCGGGGCGGGCGTCCCGTCCCAGAAAGGAAAGTGCCGCCAGATTGGAGGCCAGTGGGCATGGGCTGATGGCCGTGAGCAGGCCCAGCCACAAGGCCCCCGCTGCCCAGCCCGAGGCCTCCATCAGCGGGAGCTCGCCAGGAAGAGGCGCGTCTCCTCCACCACATAATCCCGGAAGGCCAGTGAGTCCTTCACCAGATCCCAGGTGCGCTCCAGCACCTTCCACTTGCCGCCGGGCCCCTTGCCGTCCGTCAACACGAGGCTGGCGCTGGTCAGTTTGAAGTCGTCGCCGTAGTGGGTATTGGGTTCCTTGTCCATGTTGACGGCAGACCAGGCCAAGGAGCTGTCAGCCAGCTCCTGGGGAAATGCGCCGCGCAGGGCCGCCTCCGCCTGGGCTTCGATGGCGTTGCAGGTCTCGCAGCGGAAGTTCCCGTGCAGGTAGAGGGCCTGCACGCCGCTCCGGCCGACGCCCTTCTCCTCCGCGGATCCACCGCCCACCGCCTTCTGGTAGACAAAGGCTCCCAGGCTGAGGCCCACCAGGACAAGCAGGAGCCATGCGGCGCTCTTCTTCGCGTCCATGTCACTCCCCCCCTGCGACAGCGCCCAGGAGCGCGCCCAGTTCCGCCACCTCCGGCACCTTGCCGCTGAAGCGCAGCTTGCCGTCCACCACCAGGGCCGGCGTGCTGAGCACGCCATAGGACAGGATCTGCTGGATGTCCGTCACTTTCTCCAACTGAATATCCAGGGCGTTGTCCCGCGCCGCCGCCGCCACCCGTTCCGCCAGCAGCGTGCACTTGGGGCACCCTGTGCCCAGAACCTGCACATGCATGGTTTCACCTCCAGAATTTGCTTCCCTTACCACAGGGCGTTGTAGAGCCAGCCCACCAGCAGGATGCCCGTCCCCACCACGGCCGCGAAGGTGAGGATGAGAGGCAAGCGCAGAACTTTGCGCAGGATGATCATCTCCGGCAATGAGAGGCCAATGACCGCCATCATGAAGGCAAGGGCCGTGCCCAGGGCCGCGCCCTTCCCCAACAGGGCCTGCACCACGGGAATGATGCCCGCCGCGTTGGAGTACATGGGAATGCCCACGAGCACGGCCAACGGCACAGACCACCAGGCGTCCCGCCCCATGAAGGACGCCAGCAGGTCCTCTGGAACATGGCCGTGGATGCCCGCCCCCGCCGCGATGCCCGCCAGCACCCAGGGCCACACCTTTCCCACGATGTCCCGCAGCGCCTCCCCGCCCGCCTGCATCCTGTGAGGCCAGTCCAGAAGGGGCGTCTCCACCTCCTGGCCGTCGCTGGTCGGCACCTGCAGCACCCAGGGTTCCATCCACCGCTCCAGCCCCAGGCGGCCGATGACCCAGCCGGAGACCAGGGCGATGGCCAGGCCGGTGCCCAGGTAGAGCAGGGCCACGCGCCAGCCGAAGAGGCCCCACAACAGCACCAGGGCCACCTCGTTCACCATGGGCGCGGAGATGAGGAAGGAGAAGGTGACCCCCAGGGGTACGCCACTGGTGACGAAACCGATGAAAAGTGGCACGGCGCTGCAGGAGCAGAAGGGCGTCACCACGCCCAGCAGGGCCGCCAGGGTGTGGCCCACCAGTCTGCGCCGCCCCGCCAGCAGGGCGCGAGTGTGCTCCGGCGTGAAAAAGGAGCGCAGCACGCCCATGGCGAAGACCACGCCGCACAGGAGCAGCAGCACCTTGGGCGCTTCGAAAAGGAAAAAGCGCAGGGCCTCCTTCCAGGGTCCCGGGCCCAGGGCCAGGGCGTGGTCCACCGTCCAATTGGCCAGCTCCTGCAGGTTGAGGTAGAGGGCGATGGCCAGGCCCGCCAGGACGGGTCCCACCGCCCAGATCCAGCGCCGCGGCAGGTGTTGGGACAGGGCGTTCACAGGGGGGACCCGGGCGCAGGATCCTCCACCACTTGCGCGGCGCAAGCGAAGAACTGCACCACGCAGGGCGTGCGCAGGTAGTGCAGGAGCGTGGTGCCCGCGCGGCGCTCGCCCACGATGCCGCAGCGTTTCAACAGGGCCAAGTGTTTGGAGACAGTGGTGCGGTCCATTTCCGTCAGGGCGGCGAGGCCATTCACCGAGCACTCGCCCTGGTGAAGGCGATGCACGAGCTGCAGGCGCACGGGATGTGCCAAGGCCTTCAGGACGCGCGCCTGCTGCAGGAAATCCGGCGGCACTGCCGCAACAAGGGGAAGGGTCTGGCTCATGGTGGGCTGAATATGTGGCCTTTTTGCCACTTATTCAATAGCCATCCCGTGCGTGGGATGCCCCGGGTCTTGCCCGGGTCTCGCCCGGGTCTTGCCCGGGTCTTGCCCGGGTCTTGCCCGGGTCTCGCTCGGGTCTTGCCCGGGTCTCGCCCGGGTCTCGCCCGGGTCTTGCCCGGGTCTCGCCCGGTGACCAGTCTCGATGCCGTGGCAAGGACCGGATTGTGACGATCCGTCCGTTTTGAATTCCGCTGCTCTTGATGGATTTGTGAACGAGCACCCCGGGTCTTGCCCGGGTCTCGCCCCGGGCAAGACCCGGGGTGCTCCCCCAGCTCAGGTGGTCCAGTAGTTCGGCGATTCCTTGGTTACCACCACATCGTGGGGATGGCTTTCCCGTAGGCCCGCCGGCGTGATTTCCATGAAAGAAGTCTGGGTGCGGAAGCTCTCAATGTCCGGGCAGCCACAGTAGCCCATGCTGGCGCGCAGGCCGCCCACCAACTGGTAGACCACGCCCGCCACCTTGCCCTTGTAGGCCACGCGGCCCTCGATGCCCTCGGGCACCAGCTTCTGCTCCTCCTTCACGCCGCCCTGGAAGTAGCGATCGCTGCTGCCACGCTTCATGGCGCCCAGGCTGCCCATGCCTCGGTAGACCTTGAAGCTGCGGCCCTCGAATAGCACCAACTCGCCGGGACTTTCTTCACAGCCAGCAAAGAGCGAACCCATCATCACGCTCTCGGCACCGGCGGCAATGGCTTTGGCGAAGTCACCGGAGTACTTCACGCCCCCGTCCGCGATGACCGGAATGCCGTGTCGCCGGGCCTCGGTGGCGCAATCCAGGATGGCCGTGATCTGGGGCACGCCCACTCCCGCCACCACCCGCGTGGTGCAGATGCTGCCCGGCCCGATGCCCACTTTCACCGCGTCGGCACCGGCTTCCGCCAGGGTGCGCACCGCGTCGGCTGTGGCCACATTGCCCGCCACCACATCCACCTCGGGATGGCGATTCTTCACCAGGCGCACCATTTCCACCACGCCCTGGCTGTGGCCATGGGCCGTGTCCACGCACAGGATGTCCACGCCAGCCTCCACCAGCATGGCGGCACGCTCCAACTCCCGTGGTCCCACACCCACCGCCGCGCCAGCCAGCAGTCGGCCATGGCCATCCTTGGCGGCAAAGGGGTACTGCTTCTTTTTCTGGATATCCTTCACGGTGATGAGGCCCATCAGGGCGCCCTTCTCATTGATCACCAACAGCTTTTCAACTTTATGCTGTTGAAGGATTCGCTCGGCTTCCTCCAGCGTGGTGCCCTCCGGCGCGCACACCAGATTTTTGCAGGTCATGGCGCTGGCAATGCTCTGCTCCAGATCCGTCAGGAAGCGCAGGTCACGGTTGGTAAGGATGCCCACCAGCCGCCCATCGTCCACCACGGGAATGCCACTGATGCGGTAGCGGGCCATCAACTCCACGGCCTCCCGCAGGCTCTGGGTGCTGGGCATGGTCACCGGGCGGCGGATCATGCCGGACTCGCTGCGCTTCACCGTGTCCACCTGGGCGGCCTGTTCCTCCGGGGCCAGATTCTTGTGCAGGATGCCAATGCCACCCTCGCGGGCCATGGCAATGGCCATCTCGGCCTCGGTCACCGTGTCCATGGCGGCGCTAACCAGGGGAATGTTCAGGCGAATGCGGCGACTCAGGCGCGTGCCCACCTGGGCCTGGGCGGGCAAAACGGAAGATTCCCGGGGCACCAGCAGCACATCGTCGAAGGTCAAGCCTCGGCTGATCACTTTGCTCATCAGGAACATCCTCTCTGAATCAGGTGCCAGTGGGGCGCAGGGGCTCCAAGTGACGAATCCCTTTCATGGCGGATCCTGGAAAGTCATAATGGACGACAATACATGCAGCAAGGTCAATCAATGAAGCGCAGCAGCCGGTTCCAGCGGATGAGCTGCCAGAACTCCTCTTTCAGCTTGTCCACATTGACGGAGAAGTAGATGATCCAGGCCTTGCCCACAATGTTCTTCTCCGGCACGAAGCCCCAGTAGCGACTGTCGGAACTGCGGTCCCGATTGTCGCCCATCATGAAATAGTGGTTCTGCTCAAAGGTGTAGGAGGTGGCGGGCTTTCCATCCACCAGGAAAGCGCCCTCACCCGTGACGGCCAGATTGTGGCCTTCAAGCTGGATGGCTTCCCGATAGAGGCGCCAGGAATCGGCGTCCAAATCCACCTTCATGCCCTGCTGGGGCACCTTCACCGGACCCCAGAAATCCCGGTTCCAACCGCTGCCCAAGGGGAAAATCTGGGGATCCGCATAAAAGTCCGGCATGGAGAAGTCGTCTGCATGCTTCTGTTCCGGCAGCTTTGCAAAGGGGTGACCATCCACCATGGGCACCTTGTCCACCACCTGGATTGTCTGTCCCGGACCCGCCACCAGCCGCTTGATGTAGTTGACCAGCGGATCCATGGGATAGCGGAACACCAGGATATCCCCGGGCCTGGGCTTGCGCAGGGCGGGCAATTGCACATAAGGAATGTCGGTGCCCATGCGGCTGAAGGGAATTCCCACCCAGTCCGGCGTGCGGCTGCCATAGATGACCTTGTTCACCAAAAGGAAGTCTCCAATGAGCAAGGTGTTTTCCATGGAGCCGGAAGGAATGCGGTAGGCTTCCGCCACCATGGCGCGGAAGAAGAACAGGAAGAGGACAATGGAGCCCACGAACTCCAGCCAATAGCGGGCCGGTCCTTTGCGCACCCGTTTGTCCAGATCCTTCTTGCGCCGCCTGTCCTTGCGCGCCGCCAGAAGCTCACGCCAGGCCTTGGGCTGCAGGGGATTTTCGATGAAGATCCAGCACAGGACCACCACCACCAGCCAGGGAATCCAGTTCATGTGAACATCCTACGAGCTATCGCTCAATCTTCAGCATGGCCAGGAAGGCTTCCTGTGGAATTTCCACTGTGCCCACCTGCTTCATGCGCTTCTTGCCTTCCTTCTGCTTCTCCAGCAGCTTGCGCTTGCGGCTGATGTCGCCGCCGTAGCACTTGGCGGTCACGTTCTTGCGCATGGCCTTCACCGTGGTGCGGCTGATGACCTTGGTGCCCAGGGCGCCCTGGATGGCCACCTCGAAGAGCTGGCGCGGAATGAGTTCCTTCAGCTTGATGCACATCTTGTTGCCCCAGTCCCAGGCCTTGTCCACATGCACGATCATGCTCAAGGCGTCCACCACTTCGGTGTTGATCATGATGTCCAGGCGCTTCAGGGAGCTTTCGCGGAAGTCCAGCACTTCGTAGTCGAAGGAGGCGTAACCGCGGGAGATGGTCTTCAAGCGGTCGTAGAAGTCGAACACAATTTCGGCCAGGGGAAACTCATAGACCAGGGAGGCGCGGGTGGTGTCCAGGTACTCGGTGGACTTGTAGATGCCACGACGATCCATGGCCAGCTTCATGATGTTGCCAATGAAGTCCGTGGGCGTGATGATGGTGGCCTTGATGAAGGGCTCGCGCACGCTGTCCAGCTTCTCCCCGCGAGGGAAGTCCGCCGGATTGTCCACCACTTCCTCTTCCTTCCCCGGCTGCTTCACCAGGTACTCCACATTGGGCATGGTGGTGATGATGTCCAGGTTGTATTCGCGGTCCAGCCGCTCCTGGATGATCTCCATGTGCAGCAGACCCAGGAAGCCGCAGCGGAAACCGAAACCCAGCGCCAGGCTGGTTTCCGGCGTGTAGACCAAGGCGGAATCGTTCAGGCAGAGCTTGCTCAGGGCGTCGCGCAGCTCCTCGTAATCGTCGGCGGACACTGGATACAGGCCGGAGAAGACCATGGGCTTCACTTCGGCGTAACCCTCCAGCGCCTGTGTGGCGCCGCCGCGCTTCAAGGTCAGGGTGTCGCCCACGCGGGCGTCCTTCACATCCTTGGATCCAAGAATGAGGTAGCCCACTTCCCCGGCGCACAGCTCGCGGCCGGGAATGCGCTTCAAGGTCAGGCTGCCCACCTCATCAATGATGAAATCCTTGGGCGTGTGCATGCTGCACAGCTCGGAGCCCGAGGCCACGCGACCATCCACCACGCGCACATAACCCACCGCACCGCGATAGTTGTCGTACAGGCTGTCGAAAATCAGGGCGCGCAGGGGAGCGTCGGGATTGCCCCTGGGTGCCGGCACGCGGCGGATGATCTCCTCCAGCAGCTCCGGGCAGCCCAGGCCGGTTTTGGCGCTGACCAGCACCACCTCGTGGGGATCGCAGCCAATGAGGTCCACAATCTGATGGACAACGGCGTCGGTCTGGGCGCTGGGCAGGTCGATCTTGTTGATGACCGGGATGATTTCCAGGCCCTGGGTCACCGCGGCGTACAGGTTGGCCAGGGTTTGGGCCTCCACGCCCTGTGCGGCGTCCACCACCAGCAGGGCGCCTTCACAGGCAGCCAGGCTGCGGCTCACCTCATAGGCGAAGTCCACATGGCCTGGCGTGTCAATCAAATGAAGACGGTACTCCACGCCATCCGCGGCGGTGTAGCGCATGGCCACGGGATGTGCCTTGATGGTGATGCCCCGCTCCTGCTCCAGCTCCATGTCATCCAGCACTTGCTTGCGGGATTGCAGGGGAGGCAGGGTGCCCGTCAGCTCCAGCAGACGGTCGGCAATGGTGGACTTGCCGTGGTCAATGTGGGCAATGATGCAGAAGTTGCGAATGCGATCCTGCACCGAATTCTCCTAAATCAAGCAGCGGGACGAGGCACAGGCTGGTCCCGCTGCGCTAATGGCGGCCTTGGACGCCCGAAAGGAATGGCAGGTTCCCGTCCGGACGGGTGAAACGGACTCTCCGGCTAAACAGCCAGGATGTCCGTTTCCTTCAATTTGGTCAGGTCATCGATTTTCTTGATGTGCGAGTCGGTCAATTCCTGCACATCCTTCTCCGCGCGCTTCTCGTCGTCTTCGGAGATATCACCGCCCTTGAGGGCCTTCTTCAAGTGCTCGTTGGCGTCCCGGCGCACATTGCGAACGGCCACGCGGCCTTCCTCAGCCAGCTTGTGCACCTGCTTCACCAGCTCCTTGCGGCGCTCCTCCGACAATTCAGGCAGGGGCACGCGCACCACCATGCCGTCATTGGAGGGATTCAGGTTCAAGTCTGAATTTTGGATAGCCTTCTCGATGGCGCTGATCAGCTTCCGCTCCCAGGGCTGGATGAGGATCAGACGCGGCTCGGGGCAACTAAGATTGGCCACCTGGTTCAGCGGAGTGGGCGTTCCGTAGTAATCCACCCGGATGGGATCCAGAATGGCCGGCGAGGCCTTGCCCGCGCGCACCGTGCTGAAATGGTGCTTCACTTCCTCCACCGTGCGCTCCATGTGGTGGCGGCACTTGGTGATGATCTCGTCCTTCATGCCCCTTCTCCCGAAATCAAGGTGCCCAACTCTTCCCCCAGCACCAGACGGCGCAGGTGGTCGGGCCGGTTCATATTCAATATTCGCAGGGGAAGACCATTGTCCATGCACAAACTGATGGCCGTGCTGTCCATGACCTTCAACTGTCGCGACAGGACTTCAAGGTAGGTCAGGCGCGGGAAAAATTCGGCGTCGGGCACCTTCACCGGATCCGCGCTGTACACGCCATCCACCTTGGTGCCCTTGATGATCACATCGGCGCGGATTTCGCTGGCGCGAAGCACGGCGGCCGTGTCCGTGGAGAAGTAGGGATTGCCCGTGCCCGCGGCGAAAATGACCACGCGGCCCTTCTCCAGGTGGCGCAGGGCGCGGCGGATGATGAAGGGCTCGGCCACGCGCGTGATGGTCATGGCACTCTGCACGCGGGTGGGCACGCCCACGGCCTCCAGGGCCTGCTGCAAAGCCATGCTGTTGATCACCGTGGCCAACATGCCCATGTAGTCGCCCGTGGTGCGGTCCATGCCGGAGGCCGCCGCGCTGATGCCGCGAAAGATGTTGCCCCCGCCGATGACCAAGCCAATCTCCACGCCCAGGGCGTGGATGCTGCCCACCTCCTCCGCCACGCGCTTCAGAGTGGGCTGGTCGATGCCGCTGCCCTTGTCGCCGGCCAGAGCCTCGCCGGACAGCTTCAGCAGGATGCGTTTGTAGACCGGTGCCGCCATGGATCCCCCGGATGCAAAAGCGCCCGCCGAAGCGGGCGCCGTGTGCTACTGGCCAATCACAAAGGCGACGAAGGATTCCACGACGATCTTGTCGCCGGTTTTCCCGGCCACCTGGTTCACCACTTGCTGCACGCTTTGCTTCTCATCACGGAAGAATGCCTGCTCCAGCAGGGTGGACTCGGCGTAGAACTTGTTCAGCTTGCCTTCGGCGATTTTGTCAATCATCTGCTCGGGCTTGCCCTCGGCACGGGCCATGTCGCGGTAGACATTCAGCTCGCGCTCCACCACGACGGGATCCACGCCACTGCGGTCCACCGCATGGGGCGTGAAGGCCACGGCCTGCAGGCAGAGGTCGTTCACCAGGGCGCGGAACTCGCCGGCGCTGGCGGTCTCGGCCTTGTCGCAGGTGGCGGCGGTGATGACACCGTGCTTGTCACCCAGGTGCACATAGGTCAGAACCTGGCCCTGGCGGCCTTCGGGAATGGCCAGCACCGCAAAGCGACGCACGCCCATCTTCTCACCCAGCTTGCCCACCATGTCGTTCAACTGGTCGGCCAGGGTGCTGGCGGGGTTCTGCACGGCGGGCAGGGCCATCAGGGCGTCCACATCGGCGGGACGATGCTCCAGGGCGCGGGCGGCGCAGTCCTGGGCAAATGCGCGGAAATCCGGCGTGCCGGCCACGAAATCCGTTTCGCTGTTCAGCTCCAACAGGGCGCCGGAACGACCGTCGGCACTGATCAGCCCCACCACCTTGCCTTCATTGGCTTCGCGGTCGGCGCGCTTCTCGGCGGTCTTCAATCCCTTCTTGCGCAGGTAGTCCACGGCGCCGTCCATGTCGCCGTTGGCTTCGGCCAGGGCCTTCTTGCAGTCCATCATGCCCGCGCCGGTCATTTGGCGGAGCTTCATCACATCCTTGGCGGAGATCTCCATGGGTCCTTCCTCAACTAGCTTGGGGACTACGCTGCCTACTCGCCGGCGCCGGTTTCCACCTGGGGAGCCGCTTCCGCGGGGGCCGCAGCCTCCGTGTGGGCGGGAGCATCCGGACGCTTCTTGCGGCGACGGGGGGCCAGGTTGCGGGCGTCGGCGCGTTCGGGGGCCTGCTGCTCGCCTTCCTGCCCGAAGCCTTCCTTGCGCAGGCTCTTGGCCTCATCCACAGCATCGGCCAGGCTCTTGGTGATGATGGCGATGCTCTTGAAGGCGTCGTCGTTGGCGGGAATCACATAGTCAATGACATCGGGGTCGCTGTTGGTGTCGCAGATGGCGAAGACCGGGATGTTCAGCTTGCGGGCCTCGCTGACGGCGATGGCTTCGCGCACCGTGTCCACCACGAAGATGGCGCCAGGCAGGCGCTTCATGGTGCGGATACCGCCCAACACCCTCTCCAGCTTCTCCTTCTGGCGCTCGATCTGAAGGATTTCCTTCTTGTTGATGCGCTCGTAGGTGCCGTCCGTCTGCTTCTCTTCCATGCTTTCCAGCGTGCGGATGGAGTTGCGGATGGTGCGGAAGTTGGTGAGCATGCCACCCAGCCAACGCTCGCTGACATAGTGCATGCCGCAGCGGGTGGCTTCGTCCTTCATCACATCCCGGGCCTGGTCCTTGGTGCCCACGAACAGCACATCCTGGCCATCGGCCACGATCTTGCCCAGGCGGTTGGCGGCTTCTTCCAAAAGGGTGGCGGTCTTCTTCAGGTCAAGAATGTGGATCCCGTTCTTCTCCATGAAGATGTAGGGACGCATCTTGGGGTTCCAGCGGC
Source organism: uncultured bacterium (assembly GCA_903910645.1). GTDB lineage: Bacteria > CAIWAD01 > CAIWAD01 > CAIWAD01 > CAIWAD01 > CAIWAD01. The sequence goes on from CAIWAD010000119.1 coordinate 17,455, forward strand.
GGGTCAGGTGGCCGAAATGGGATCCGGCCAGCACCAGCTGTTGCACAGTGACGTGGGACATGATGGCTCCTTGTGGTTTTTCCTCCACGCCCTTCCTCTCCTGACGGGACCCCGACCTGTGGCCTGGGCACCTCCGCGCGGATCCGGGCGTGTGCGTGATTGAACATCAGAAAGGCTGCCGGCGGCAGCCTTTCTGACAATTGATTGCCAACGAAGCTTTAGCGCTTGCTGAACTGGAAGCGCTTGCGGGCGCCGGGACGACCGTACTTCTTGCGCTCCACCATGCGGGCGTCGCGGGTAAGGAAACCGGCCTGACGCAGCGCGCTGCGGTATTCCTCATCCATGACCACCATGGCGCGGCTGATGCCCATGCGCAGGGCGCCGGCCTGTCCGGCCAGGCCGCCACCATTCACGGTGGCGTAGATGTTCAGCTTGCCCATGAGGTTGACGGTCTCCAGCGGCTGCTCGATGACCATCTTCAGGGTCTCGCGACGGAAGTGCTCCATCACCTGGCGGCCATTCACCGTCACATCGCCCTTGCCGGGCTCGATCCACACACGGGCCACGCTGGTCTTGCGGCGGCCGGTGGCGTAAAAGCGCTTGCTTTGCGTACGGGATACCATTAGAACCTCAACTCAGCCGGCTTCTGCGCGGCATGGGGATGCTCGGAACCGTTGTAAACCTTCAGCTTCTTGATCATCTGGCGACCCAGACGATTGTGGGGCAGCATGCCCTTCACGGCGTGCTCAAGCACCCACTTGGGGCTTTTGGCCATGGCCATGCGGAAGGTGACCGTGCGGGCACCCTGGGGAAAGCCAGTGTGCCAGAAGTAGGTCTTCTGATCCGCCTTGGCGCCGGTGAGCTTCAACCGGTCGGCGTTGATGACCACCACAAAATCACCCGTGTCCACATGCGGGCTGTAGAGAGGGCTGTGCTTACCGCGCAGAATTTGCGCGATCTGGCTGGACAACCGGCCCAGAACTTGGTCGGCTGCATCCACGACGAACCAGTTGCGCTGGACATCGCCGGGCTTGACGGTGTAGGTCTTCACCTGTCGCTCCTGAAATTTGCAAGACGCAGAAGATAGGCCTCCCTCACCACGGAGTCAAGTGAGAATGGCGAAAAGAGCTCATCTCCAAGGACTTCCGGAAAATGGGACAGCGAATCCGCCCCTATCCACCCACCATGCGCCGTGTGCAGGGCTGTGGGATCGCCCCCGGGATTGAAGCTGTCCTTCCCGCGCAGGCGGAAACCTGTGTGGTCAAGAGATCCCCGCTTGCGCTGCTGCCCGTCATCGCCGCTTGCGGCGATGCAAGCGCTTTTGGCCCAGCCGTTCTGGCGCAACAGAACGGTTGCCTTCACCTTCAAAGCTCAGCGATGAAGCCCTCCGCCCTGGCGGATTGGAAAGGTGACAACCGCTGCGCTGAGAAGGAATCCGCGGTTCGAGTAGAAGGCTGCGACAGGCAAAATCGGGATGTCCCGCGAGGCAGAACCCACGGTGAAAAGAGATCCCAGCTTTCGCTGGGATCCACCACTGAAGGCTCAAGTACGAGACTCTAGTAAGAGAGCTGCTGCGGTGGAGAGATTACTCCACCACCACGCAGTAAAACCTTGGCATTCCGCTGGCCGGACGCGGATCCGTCCAGGTGCTGGCACTGCCAGGCAAGGCCGCCAGCAGTGAGCTGGAATCCGGTGTGAACCACGGTTGGACGCCACCGTACACGCGCACGGCCTGGGCCGTGAAGGGCTGTCCTGCCGTGTTCAGGGTGGGAAGGGTCCAGTCCAGACGCACCGACTGGGCCAGGGCCGTCAGGCGCAGATCCTGCACAGGGCGCGGCGCCACCGCCGTGCCATTCACCATGAACTCACCCTGTCCGCAGCTCCACAGTCCCTGGGGATCCAGGGCGCACACTTCCACCACTCCCGATCCCGTCCAGCCCGCCGGCGCGTTCACCGTAAGTCGGCCCAACTGGAGATCCAGCGTGGCTTCCAGCGGCGCATCGGCCGTGACCCAAAGTTCCAGGGTATGCAGGCTGTCTTCCCGGTCACTGATCATGTCGGCCAGCGTCATGGGCAGGAAGGACTGGCCCAGGGTGACGCCCTGGCCATAGAAAGCCACCACGGGGGCCGTGTCGCCCATCAAATCCACAATGGCGCCCTGCCACAGGGAGAACTCCATGCCACCCGGCGTAAGCGCCTCCACTTCGTACCAGCCATTGAACCAACCCGACCAGCCCCAGTTCAGGTGGAAGTAGCCGTTGTCCAGTCCGTCCATCACAAAAGCGTGGCCGCCGGAGCCATAGCCCGAATCCAGCACCGGCCGCCCTGCCAGAATCTCCTGTGCCAGACGCGCGCCCCAAGCGGCGCCGGGATACTGTTGGTGCGTGATGTAGCGGGCCCGGGCTGGATAGCGGAAATTCTGCTTCAAGGCCTGGATGGCGGTTTGGGGATGATCCCCACCCACCCAGGCGCCGGAACCGGAGGGCGCGTAGTCCATGTCCACGGCCACGCCGCAGTGGTACTGCAGAAGTGCCGCCGCCGGCGTTCCCACCGTGGCGTCCATGGAAGTCCAGTCGTAAGTAGTCGTGCCAAAGTCCGCCCATTGGGTGCCATAGGCCGAGTGCACATAGCTGTGGAAGCCCGCGCCCATGTCCGGCCACTGCCAGAAGTGCATGATCTGGGCCATGGCCGTGGCCACGCAGCCCGCCCACACATGTCCACCGGGTCCCGCCCCATCCGCCGGACAATACTGGTTCCAGGGCCAGCCTTGGTCCCACACGCAGCTGAGCATTGGAGGCACCTGTTCGCCGTCGCGGCTTGCCAGTCCTTCCAGCAAGTCCCGCCAGGCGGAGGCCGCATCCGGATGGGTGTAATCCGCCTGTTGCGCATGGTCCACATCCAGGCGTTGCAACTGTAGCCAATCCGCCAGGGCCGGATGCTCCGCCGGCCAGGGCGCGGAAGCATGGTCGCTCCACGCGGCCACGGGAGGCAGCCGGTCGTCACCACGAATGAAGGCGAAGCCGCCACCCTGAAATCCCACCAGCCAGAGGGCCGTGGAAGAATCCCGCCGCGTGGCGTCCACGGGAATGGCATGCACGGCCACTGGAATGGGAGGCAATCCCCCCGCGCCGGAAAGCTGGGCCGTGGCGGCCCGCAGGGCGGTGGGAGCATCCACGGGCGCCGCCAGGGAGGTGGCGGCGGCGGACAATACAAGCAGCGTCGCGAATCTGGCGGTGCGCGGCGTCATGATGATCCTTTCGTCTGGCGTGGTCGGGCGGGTGAAGAAGGGAAAGCGGGCGCGGCGAGACAAGGGAAATGACAGTCTCGGCACAATCCACATCAATGGGGCGCGCGCTGCGGGCGAATGGCTGCAGGAGGTCAGGACTCCCCACGCCGCAGCAGGGCCAGGCATTCCAGGTGCTCGGTGCCAGGCATCATGTCAAAACCTTGAAGACTATCCACCTGCCAGGCGGGGTCGGCCAGAAGAAGCTCCAGGTCCCGCGCCAGCGTGAAGGGCTTGCAGCTCAGGTAGGCCAGGGCGGTGGGTTTCTGGCGGACCAGTTCCTCCACCAGGGCGGGATCCAGGCCCTTGCGCGGCGGATCCACCACCACCAGATCCGGCTCGAAGAGTTCCAGGCTGGCCAGGCAATCCTCCACCCGCCCCCGGGTAACGCCTATCTCCTCCCGCCCATCCGCCCGGGCGGCTTCCATGAGCGGAATCTGGCTGGCATGGTCGCTTTCCAGCAGGAACAAGGGCTGGGTGCGGGTCACGCTTAGCCCAATGGCGCCGCAGCCACAGTAAAGGTCAGCCACCCGGCAGGCGGGACCAAAGCCCTCCACCCAGGCCCGCAACCCTCCCAGGATGATGCGGAACTGGGGCAGGTTGGCCTGGAGAAAACAGGCCCCCGTCACGGCCACGGGCGTGTCCAGGAAGGTGCAGGGCACGGACCACTGACCATCCAGCTCCTGGCTAAGACTGCCCAGCACGGCGTTGCCCAGGCTGGAATTCAGGTTCTGGCTGATGGAGCGCAGCAAGGGAAAATCCTGGCGCAGGCGGCGGGCCAGCTGGCGCAATTTGTCCTGCCAGGCGCCCTCGGCGTGGGGGGTGACGAAACAGAGCAGCATGCGGCCGTCGGGCAGCACGCGGGCCAGCAGGTAACGCAGGAAGCCCTTGCCGCTCTCCGGCTGGAAGACGGGCAGGCCTTCCTCCTTCACGCCCTGGCGCACGGCCTCCAGTAGTGGTTGAAGACGCGGGTCGTGCTCGCGGCAATGACGCAGGTCCACCAAACGGTGGCTGCCTGGCGCGTAGATGCCCAGCAGGGCCTCCTTGGCCACCTTGTCCCAGCCAAAGACCAGCTTGACATTGCCCCGGTAGCCTTCCTTCAAGGGCGAAGGCAGGATCTTCACGCTTTCCAGATCCCACTTGGCGGCCAGGCGTGGCGAAGTGGCCAACTCACGGCGCAGGAGCCGGGTTTTCGCCTCCAGCTCCGCTGCATAAGTCTGGCCCTGGTAGGGCCCGGCCTGGCAGTGGGAACACGATGTGGATGAAGCTAGGGTCATGGGTCCCACCCGATGACGCGACAGCCAGGGCTGACCGGTGGCCAGCGCCCATGGCGGCGCGGTGGAGGAAGCGGATCAGGCCCGGCGCCGCTCTTCCCGAGGAGTGTCGGCATCCTCCGGCAGCACCTGAGGCGCAGGCAGAGCGGTGGCTCCCCGCAGCTGCAGGCGGGGACGGCGCTCGCCACGGATGGTGGCAGGCGTCACCAGCACCTCCTCCACATCCTCGCGGCCAGGCAGCTCGTACATGGACTCCATCAGGCTTTGCTCCACGATGCCGCGCAGGGCGCGCGCACCGGTTTTGCGCCGTTGGGCCAGCTTCACCACCTCACGCAGGGATTCGCGGGAAAAGACCAGTTTCTGCCCTTCCATGGCGAACAGGCGCTCGTACTGCCGCACAATGGCATTGCGTGGCTCGGTGAGGATCTGGAGCAGGGCGGCTTCGCTTAGCTCGTCCAGCGCCGTCACCACGGGCATGCGCCCAATGAGTTCGGGGATAAGGCCGAAGCGCAACAGGTCTTCAAACTCCACCTGGCGCAGCACATCCCCCATGCCTTTGCCTTCCAGCGCGCCCTGGGCGGCGCCGAAACCGATCTGATTGCGGCCCAGGCGCTGGCGCACGATCTGGTCCAGGTTGTCGAAGGCGCCGCCACAAATGAAGAGGATGTTCTTGGTGTTGATGTTGATGAGCTTCTGCTCGGGATGCTTGCGCCCGCCTTCCGGCGGCACGCTGGCGGTGGTGCCTTCCAGCATCTTCAGCAGGGCCTGCTGCACGCCTTCGCCGGAGACATCACGCGTAATGGAGGCGCTGCCTTCCTTGCGGGCGATCTTGTCGATTTCATCGATATAGACAATGCCCATTTCCGCCGCGGCCACATCGTAGTTGGCGGCATGCAGCAGACGCACCAGGATGTTCTCCACATCCTCGCCCACATAGCCGGCCTCCGTGAGCACGGTGGCGTCGGCAATGGTGAAAGGCACCTGCAGGAAATGGGCCAGGGTCTGGGCCAACAGGGTCTTGCCCGTGCCGGTGGGGCCAATGAGCAGGATGTTGGTCTTCTGCAGCTCCACATCATCCTGCACATCCTGGCTGCGCACGCGCTTGTAGTGGTTGTACACGGCCACGGAGAGGGCGCGCTTGGCGTCGTCCTGGCCAACCACATACTCATCCAGGCGGGCCTTGATCTCCCGCGGAGTGCCGAAATTCTCAAGTGCGGGTCGCTTGCCACGGCCCATGTTGCGTCGCACAATCTGCTGGGAGGCGTCCACGCACTCGTTGCAGATGTTGACGTTGGGTCCCTGGATCATGATCTGCACTTCGTGGCTGGTGCGGCCGCAGAAGCTGCAGATGGCGACGGGTTCCTTGCGGCGCCGGTCGTCGGACATGGCTTATTCCTTGCGGATGGTGCTGGTGTAGGACTCGAAAACTTCGTCCACCAGGCCGTATTCCATGGCCTCCGTGGCACTCATGAAGTAATCGCGCTCCGTGTCCTTGCCAATGATGTCCAGGCTCTTGCCGGTGTGGCGGGACAGGATCTCATTCAAGCGCTCGCGCAGCAGAAGGATTTCCTTGGCCTGGATTTCAATCTCCGTGGCCTGGCCATAGGCCCCGCCGGAGGGCTGGTGGATCATGACGCGGCTGTTGGGCAGGCTGATGCGCTTGCCCGGCGCGCCGGCGGCCAGCAGCAGAGCGCCCATGGAAGCCGCCATGCCAATGCAGATGGTGGACACCTTGGGCTTGATGTACTGCATGGTGTCGTAAATGGCCAAGCCCGCGCTGACGCTGCCGCCCGGGCTGTTGATGTACAGGTGCACGTCCTTTTCCGGATCCTCGGCGGCCAGGAAAAGCAGCTGAGCCACCACCAGATTGGCCACATGGTCGTTGATGGCGGTGCCCAGGAAGACAATGCGCTCCTTGAGCAGGCGGCTGTAGATGTCGAAGGCGCGCTCGCCGCGCCCGGTGGTCTCAATGACGGTCGGAATGAGCACGGATTCTCCCTTCACAGACCCAAGTGACGGAAAGCTGAAACTGGCAGGAAAACAACCTGCCCTTCAACATGATCCGCCAAAAATGCGCGCAGACTAGGCGGCGCTTTCCTCATCAACGACCGCGGCGTGCCCACGCAGGAAGGCAATGAGCTTGCGCTCCTGCAGCTCGCCGTAGAGGCGATCCAGTTGACCGGCACGGCGCAGATTCAGGCGGGCCTTCTTCACATCCTGCCCGATGCTGGCGGCAAAGCGCGCCACCTCGGTGTCCAGCTCCTCTTCCGTAAGTGCCAGACCCTCAGCCTTGATGATGGACTGGCTCACCATGCTCCATGCCAGATTGCGGCTCACTTCGTCGTGGTAGCTGCGGCGCACAATCTCATCATCAATGGGATTCTCCGTGCCCCGACGCGCCTGGTCAATGATGCCGTCCAACTGCTGGGCAATCATCTTCTCCGGCACTTCCACCGGGTTGCGCTCCATTACCGCGGCAATGATGCGCTGACCCACGGCCTGCTCCAGGCTGCGATCCAGCTGGGCCTGCAGATCCTTCTCCACCTGGACCTTCAACTCGTCCAGGGTCTCGAAACCGGGGGGGATGTCCTTGGCGAAGTCGTCGTTCAGTTCCTGCATCTGCGGGCGCTTGATCTCATGCACCAGCACGCGGTACCACTCGGTCTTGCCCGCCACGCTGGGATCCGGATCGTCGTCGGCGTTCACCACATCGAAGAAGCGGCTCTCGCCCATGGTGGCGCCCAGCATCTTGCCATCGAAATGGGGGCCGTACTGGCCCTTGCCCAATTCCACGCGAATGGCCTTGTAGAGGCGGTTGGGCAGGTCCACGCCGCCCTCGTCCGTCTCCTGAATGTCGCAGAGAAGCTGATCGCCATCGGCGGCGCCGCCCTCTTCAAGGGGCACCCAGGTGGCGTAGTCGTGGCGCAACTGCTCCAGCGCCTTGTCCGTGTCCTCCGTGGTCAGGGCACGCACAGGACGCTTCACTTCCACGCCCTTGTAGTCCACGGCCTGCACACGGGGCGCCACTTCCACCACCGCCACATAGATGAACTCGCCGCCGGGCTCGTGATCCATCTTTTCAATACTGCCCTGCTCCAGCGGGCGCAGGTCATTCTGCTCCAGCGCCTGGGGATAGGTGACATTGAGCAGGTCGTTCAGGGCCTCGCCCAGGGCGCGATCGCCCAGCATGCTTTTCAGCAGGGTGGGCGGCACCTTGCCCGGACGGAAACCCTTGAACTGCGCCTTGGAACCCAGCTCGCGCAGCTTGCGGGCCACTTGTTCGTCCACACGGGCGGCGGGAAGAGTCACCGTCATTTCGACCTTGGTCGCGTCCAGCTCTTTGATCGTGGTCTGCACCCTGAATCCTCGCTCTTAATCGTGGTACTCGTCCTGCCGTGGCTTGACGGATGCGGGAAGGGGGACTTGAACCCCCACGCCCAAAGGACACAAGAACCTAAATCTTGCGCGTCTGCCAGTTCCGCCATTCCCGCTTGCGGCAGTCTTTTGGAAGGGGTGAAGATAGGAAGAGAGATGGCCCCATAAAAGCTGTGGGCGGGCACCGGATGACCGGGCCCGCCCACGAAAGGACCGAAGCGCTGACACTCCCCCCGAAGCAGCGGCGCAAGTGGATCGCGCCACAAAGCCGGCGTGGCCGGCCGCCATTGCACTCCAGTCCGCCGTCAACCGCAGGTGCGGGTGACGGAATCCCCCCTCTTCGCTTTGATCACCGGCGCATTCGGTTTCCCCGATGCGCAAGGCTATGATCGCAGCTTTGAGTAGACCATCGCGTGATGGCCGTCACATTTCTGCCATGAAAATGCCGCGTGCCGTGGAAAAAGTCAATGAGTAATCAGGTGCGGGGAAAATTCCCGCGCAGCCGTTCGATTTCCCTGGCCAACAAATCCAGATCCTCGTCACGCAACACTGGGCTGTAATCCCGTTCCCGTTGAGTGGCATCCACATCCCACTCCGCCAACATCAAGGCTTCATCCGCATGATCCAGACCTGCTTGGCGCAGGCCGTCGGCTCCCCACAGGCCACTGCCACCCCAGAAGCCCACGCCATCGTCAAAACCGCAGCGGTTGCAGAAAAGAATGGGCGTGCTCTGCATTTTGGCATGGGCGCTGAGCAGGGAATACCACACGCGGCCGTTCTCGCCTCCCGGGCTCTCCATCCAACCGGGCGCGCTGACCGGGCGGGGCTTCAAGCCGCGCAAGGGGCTGGCCGCCGGGGCCAACAGCAAGGTGGCGCCGTCCTGGGCCAGCAGTAGTGGGCCGCCGGCGTGCCACCAGTCATTGCAAATGAGCAGGCCCATGCGTCCCCACGGCGTGTCAAACGCGCGCACGGCCTGTCCTCGGGCGAAGAAGCGGCCCTCTTCAAACAGTCCATAAGTGGGAAGGAAGAGCTTGCGGTGCACATGGATCAGTCGACCTTCGGCAAAGAAGGCCTGGGCGTTGTGCACCTTGCCATCCTGGGCGCGCTCCACGAAACCCGCGCAAATGGCCAAGTGGCGGCTGGCATCCTTCAATGCGTCCAGCAGGGTGGCTTCCGCCTCGCAGGCCACCTGCCACACGGCATCGCGCAGGGCATATCCCGTCAGGGAGAGTTCGGGGAAAAGCAACAGTTCCGCGCCCTGGGCCCGCGCCTCCTCCGCCAGTTCCAGGTGGCGGCGCAGATTGGCCTTCACATTGCCAAGTACCGGGTTGAACTGGGCCGCCGCGATCTTCATGCTCATCCTAGCGGACTATTTCTTGTGACATGTCCAATGATGGGGCGCCTGCACTGTCCAAGCCAGTGAGGTGGGTGCTTCCCGGAAGCATCACGATGTCAGGATCGTCAGGCCCTTAGTTCCGCAAGGCGGTGGTGGGCGCCGGAATGCGGCCACCGCGCCGGATGAACAAGCTGCTGTCCTGGGGCCGCACGGGCATGATGGGCGCGCTGCCCAGCAGGCCACCCCAGTCCACCACATCCCCCACCCGCATGCCATGCACGGGAATGATGCGCAGGGCCGTGGTTTTGTTGTTCACCATGCCAATGGCCGCCTCGTCCGCCAGGATGGCCGACAAGGTGGTGGCCGGCGTGTCTCCGGGAACAGCCAGCATGTCCAGCCCCACGCTGCACACGCAGGTCATGGCTTCCAGTTTCTCAATGCTCAGCACGCCCTCCGCCGCCGCGCGGATCATGTTGGCGTCCTCGCTGACAGGGATGAAGGCGCCGCTCATGCCGCCCACATAGGAGGAGGCCATCATGCCGCCCTTCTTCACCGCGTCGTTGAGCAGGGCCAGGGCCGCCGTGGAGCCGTGTGCGCCAATGCGCTCCAGGCCCATTTCTTCAAGAATGGCGCCCACGCTGTCCCCTTCCGCCGGTGTGGGAGCCAGGCTGATGTCCACCACGCCGAAGGGCACGCCCTCCAGGATGGCCACCTGCCGGCCCATCATCTCACCGGCGCGGGTGATCTTGAAGGCCATGCGCTTGATGGCTTCCGCCAGATCCACGAAATCCCCCTCGGGTCCCACTTCGCGGATGGCGCTGAGCACAACGCCCGGGCCGGAGATGCCCACATTGAGCGTGATGTCCGGTTCGCTGATGCCGTGGAAGGCACCGGCGATGAATGGGTTGTCCTCCACCGCATTGCAAAAGGCCACCAGCTTGGCGCAGCCGATGCTCTTGGCGTCCTTGGTCAGTTCCGCCGTGCGCAGGATGATCTCTCCCATGAGGCGCACGGCGTCCATGTTGATGCCCGCCTTGGAGGAGCCGATGTTCACACTGGAACAGACATGCCGCGTGGTGGCCAGGGCCTCGGGGATGCTGAGGATGAGCTGCTGCTCGCCGGGCGTCATGCCCTTGGAGACCAGTGCGCTGTAGCCGCCCAGATAGTCCACGCCGCACTCTTCGGCGGCCTTGTCCAGGGTCTGGGCCAGCTCCACGAATCCCGCGCTGTTCATCTGCTCGCCGGGAATGGACAAGGGCGTGATGGACACGCGCTTGTTGGCAATGGTGATGCCCCAGCGCTCCTCCACCTGCCTTGCCGCCTGCACATGGCGACTGGCCAGCCGCGTGATCTTGTCGTAGATCTTGCGCTTCATGGTCTCCAGGCTGTCGGAGGCGCAGTCGCGCAGGGAAATGCCCAGGGTCACGGTGCGCACATCGAAATGTTCGCTCTCCGTCATCTGCACGGTTTGCAGGATTTCCTCGTGGGACCAGCTCATCTTACACCCGGTGCATGCTGACGAAAACATCCTCGTGCTGGGCCAGCACGCGCACACCCAGGCGGTCCCCCACCTCACCCAGGGCCTTCTTCAGCTGGGCGAAGGAGGTGCCGAGCTGGGCGATGTCCACGATGAGAATAAGCGTGAACCAGTCCTGCAGGATCTTCTGGCTGATGTCGATGACATTGCCGTTGAAGTCCGCCAGACAGCGTGCCACTTCCGCCAGCACGCCCGCCTTGTTCTTGCCGAAAACGGTGACGATGATTTGCGTGCCCGTGCCCAGGTTCAAATGAGAGGCGCTGAAGCCCGGGGTGGCCACCAGGCCGGGGGCTTCCTCCTGCATGCGGGCAATGGCGTCCCGCACCACCTGGCGCACATTGTCCGGGCTGGCCAGCGGGCCCAGCTCGTCAATGGCCTTGCGCGTTAGTTCGCGGATGGTGGCCTCACTGATCGCCATGGTCGGGCTCCTTTGCGCCCGGGAAGGCGGGCGGCACCTTGCTCTTGAACTCCGGGCTGGTTTCCAGCTCGTCCACAATGCCAATCACGGCAGCTTCCACGCTGATGTCCGGGTTGCTGCCCAGGGCCATGCGCGCGGCGTGGCCATAAGCGCAAATCACCAGCTCGCCCACGCCGGCGCCAATGACATCCGCGCACACCACCAGATTTTCGTTTGTGGCCACGCTTAGATCCACCGGATGCACCAGCAGCATGCGCAGGCTGCCCAGATTGGCCACTCGTTTGGTGGACCACACCGTGCCCACCACTTTTCCCAGGAACATGTGGATCCCCGCTTTCCTCCTCGCGGCGCGCATCTTTGGCGGCCGGACGGAAGGGCGCGCCCAAGGTAGCAAAAGCCCCGGCCCGCCCATGACGCAAAACGGCGCCCACGAGGGGCGCCGCCGGGTGTGGACGAAATCACCCTGCTAGAACTTGAAGCAGGTGATCTCCCGATTGCCGGATTTGAAAAACAGCCGGCCACCCACTTCGTCCACTTCATACTCAGGTTCCTTCGTGCCCAGGACCACGCTTTTCTCGTTGGCACCCGTGCTCTTGTTCACCTGGATGACGCCCGCACCGGCCTTCTGGCCGCCCGGTCCCACATCCGCGAGCATGTAGACGAAGTTGTCGGAGGATTCGGACTGCTGGAAGCGCTGCTTCATCACGGGATTGCTGGTGATGAGCGTGTACTTCTGGTCCATGCCTGTGGCCTGGGCGCGACCGTAAGCGGCACTGGCGCTCGCGGCGTTGGCGGCCACGATGAGGGCGGTGGAGGCCACCTTGGCCAGCATGCTGGCCTGGGGGGCGCGGTTGTAGGTCAGATAGACCTGTTCGCCCTTGGGGGAATAAAGGGCCAGATTCTGGGCGGACTGCAGGATCAAACCATTGGAACGCAAGGCCAGGGTATGGGGAATCTCGCCATCGCCCAGCTTGATCTTGTCCACCAGCTCGCGGTGGGAGCCGTCCTTCACATCAATCTCGTGGATGGCGCGGTCGGCATAGATGAGAATTTTCCCATCCTTCACCACAAAACTGCTGGCGTTGGCCAAGTCCTTGAAGGGTTTCTTCCAAGTCTGCAGGCCGGTGGCGGGATCCACCACCGTGATGAAGGCCTTGCCCTTGCCTTTGGGGCCGCCGGGACCACCGCGCAGGATCACGCCGCCCTGGGCGACTTCCATCTGGTAAACAATGCCCTTCAACTTGGCCGGCTTGGCCCAGGACAGACTGCCATCCGCCATGTTCACCGCCCACAGCTGCTGATTCATGGGCACGAAGACCGTCCTGCCATCGGCGCTCAGGGCCATCTGGGCAAAATTGCCTTTCAGGGCGGGCACGGCCTTCACCTTCAGCTTGGAAGTCCATTTCACCTTGCCGGTGGCGGCATCCAGCAGGCGCAGACCCATGGGACTGGCCAGTTCAAGGATGCCCTTGCCTTCCACCACCACGGGCTCCTGATTGCCGCGGATGCCCATGCGCAGCTTCTTCTTCTCCGAGATGGGGAAGACGGCCGGCGGCTTCTTGTAGAGATCGTCGTTCACCCAGATCTCCCTGCCCGTGGCCAGGTCCACGAACTTCACCGTCATGCGGCCTTTCTTGTTCATGCCGTAAAGCATCAGGCCGCCCGCCTGGGGCAGGTAGAACTGGCCGGGGGAATTGCCCAGCTCCAGCGCGGCGGAATCCCAGATGATCTTCCCCGTGCTCACATCCAGCATGTAGGTGGTGTTGCCGAAGCCCAGCATGCCACCCTTGTAGGTGACGGCGGCGAACTGGGTTCCCGGCAGCATTTCAATGAAGTCCTCGGGCATCTTCTTGAACTGATCCATGGACCAGGCGGTCTCCCCCGTGGCAGGATCCAGGGCCACCAGGGCCTCGTCCGTGCCCAGGATGAGATGACCCGTATCGCTCAGCTTCTGCCAGGTGATTTCCCGGTCGAAGGATTTGACCCAAACGGGCTGCACTTCAGCGGCGCGCAAGGGGGATAGGGCAAGGCCCAGAACCAAGCCCGCAAACAGGACTTTCATCAACTTCATGGTGTCTCCAAGTGGCTGTGTGTTGAACGAAGCAGCTTGCAAAAAGGGGATATTGACCCATTTTGCAACACTTGGAGCTGTTTATTCTCGAACTTTGTTCAATTAAAGAACACGCAAAAGCCCGACCAGGGCCGGGCTCGTACATGTGAGGTGTGGGGAATGAAGGCTATTCGCCGGAATCCGGCTCCACCAGCTTGTGGACATAATCGTTCACGACAATCAGGCTGTCGATGGGCATGGTGCTCAAATCCTTGAGCAACTTCTTGATGATGACGCGCTTCACCTCGTTCTTGCGCAACAGGGCCTGCAGGTCTTCATTCAGGAGCTGATCGGGTGTGATGGTTAGATACAGCAGGCTGCTGATCAGTTCGGCAATGGTCTCAATGCTCTGGCGATAAGGCTTGCGACCGGCCAGCCACATGGAAACGGTGGCTTTGGACACCCCACACAACTTGGCCACATGGGCCTTGGTGACACCCAGGTTGGCGAAGATGTATTTCAGGTTCTCAATGAAATTGGCGTTTTCCATGCCTCAGCCCCCCGATTTATTCTGAAAAATTGGGCTTTCATGTTTCCCAATGCGGCGAATCTTTGCATGTAGAATCTAGGAAGCGCGCGCCGCAGGCACAAGGAATGGGAATGAAAACTTATGAAAAAGCGCGCTATTCTATCTTTTCAGTATATGAATTGCCAGGTCTGCCCAAGGCGGAGGCCTGCTCGAATTGATAGCTTGCACGCATCAAGCAGAGGGAATCATGTCCATCTTCAAAGCCTATGATATCCGCGGCAAGGTCCCGCAGGAACTGAATGCCACCGTGGCTCACGCCATTGGACGCGCGGCGGGGGATTATTTCGGTGCTTCACGCTTCCTGGTGGGCACGGATGACCGGGCCAGCCGGGACGAGCTCTTCAGCGCCTTCACCCAGGGTTTGCGTGAGCAGGGTGTGGAAGTGCTGAGTGTGGGGCGCGTGAGCACGCCCATCCTCTACTTCAGCACGGCGGAAATGGCCTTCGACGCCGGCGTGATGATCACCGCCTCCCACAACCCCGGCCACTACAATGGCTTCAAGTTCTGCCGCAAAGGCGCGGCGCCGGTGCCCCAGGAGGAGTTGCAGGAATTGCGCCGCCGGGCGGAGGGTGGCCTGTTCGAGGAAGGCAAACCCCTGGCGCCTCCCGTGACCGAGAGCGATCCCTTCCCGGCCTACCGGGATTTCCTGCGCCGCCACATTGCCTTCACCACGCCCTATCGCGCGGTGGTGGACGCAGGCAATGCCGTGTGCGGCCTTTTCGCTGGTGAAAATCTGGCGCTGACGCCCCTGCAGGTGGATCCGTTGTTTTTCGAAAGCGATCCCAGTTTCCCCAACCACGAACCCAACCCGCTGGTGGAGGAGAACACCGCCGCCCTGCGTGCCCGCGTGCGCCAAACCGGCGCGGATCTGGGCATTGCCCTGGATGGCGATGGGGATCGCATGATGCTGGTGGACGAGGAGGGCGCCTTTCTGCAAGGGGATCTCACCACCCTGCTCATCGCCCTGGGCTTGAAGGAGATGGGGCATCGGGACTTTGATGTGGTTATTGACTGCCGCGCCAGCCGCGTGGTGGAGGAAATCCTGCGGGCCGAAGGCCTGGGCGTCACCAAGAGCCGCGTGGGCCACACATTCATCAAGACCCTGATGCGCCGCCAAGGCAGCCTGTGTGGCGGCGAACTGAGCGGCCACTACTACTTCAAGGACAGCCACTACACGGAGAGCACGGACCTGGCGCTCTTCACCATCCTGGCCATGATGGAACGCCGCAAGGCCAGCCTGGCGGAACTGTGGCGACCATTGGCGCGCTACCCCCAATCGGGGGAGATCAACAGTCGCGTGCTCAGTGTGGAAGACACCCTGGCCCGCGTGCGGCGGGACTTCAGCCATGGCCGTTTCAGCGAAATCGACGGCCTGACGGTGGAGTTCGACACATGGTGGTTCAACCTGCGCCCCTCCAACACGGAGCCCCTGCTGCGCCTGAACCTGGAGGCCTCCTCCCAGGATCAAATGGAGGAAATGCGCGACAAGGTGTTGGGCGTGGTGCGCGCGGAGGGTGGCGAGGAAGCGTAGTCGCAATCAAGCAGACGGTGCCAGGAGCGCTCCTGGCACCGGCCCGGCACCGGCCCGGCACCGGACGCGAGATCTACCTGGCCCGCTCATGCAGGACGCGGGTGAAGCGACGCAGCACAAAGAGCAGCACATAGCAGCCCAGCGCGACCAGCAGGCCCATGCGCGTGCCCGGAGACAGCTCCAGGGACCGTTCGGCGAAGACATCGGCAAGCATCAACAAAGCGGCGAAGAGACCCACCAGGGCGAAGAAGCCTGAGAATTCCCTACGCAGTACATTTTTCCAGGAGAAGCCCAGCTCCCAGGGCTTCCATTGGGACATGCGTGGCAAAAAGGCCGGGGTGACCGCCGCCCAGGACATGAAGTCCTGGCCGAACTCGCCATGGATGAACTGCTCTTCCCGCAACATGATGCGCTCGTAGAAGAAGGCGAAGCCGGCCATTACCAGAAGGGCCAGCCACCAGATGCCCGGCAGAAGGGCCAGTCCCAGCCACATGAGGGCGTTTCCCACATAGAGTGGATGCCGCACCACGCTGTACCAGCCCACTGTGTTCAAGCGCTTGGCCACCTGCACGCTGGTGTTGCGCCCGCTGGTTCCGTCCGGCGTGTGGCCCACCACATCGGCGCGGATGATCTGCCCGGCCAGGGAAATGAGCGCACAGGCCCAAACCCAGGCGGCCGGCACGGGAAGCGCATGATGCCGCCACATGGCCAGCACCATCAGGCCCAGCAGCAAAAGGGGCACATAACTGCGCAGGCGGAACAGGGTGTCTCCCTGCTGGCAGAGATGATCCTGCAATCTCATGGGGGCTCCTGGCTTATCCGAAATGGCTGCCTCGCTGCACCTGCACGCCGCCGGCGAGCTCTTCCCCCGCGTGGTAGCTGCTGCGCACCAGGGGACCGGCCTGGATTTTTTCCACACCAATGGCCTTGGCATGGCGGCCGTATTCCAGGAACTGGTCCGGGTGCACATAACGCTCCACCGGCAGATGCTTCAGCGTGGGCTGCAGGTACTGGCCAATGGTGATGAAGCGGGTGTTGTGGGCGTGCAGGTCCTCAATGAGGCGCATCACCTCTTCGTCCGTCTCCCCCAGTCCCACCATGAAACCGCTCTTGGTGTAGAAACCGGCATCGGCGGCGCGACGGATCAGCTCCAGACTTTGGGCGTAGTCCGCCTGGGGACGCACCGTGCGGTAGAGGCGGGCGATGGTCTCCACATTGTGGTTCAGCACATCCGGCTTCTCCGCCAGCACCAGGCGCAGGCAGGAGGCGTCGCCGCGGAAATCGGGAATGAGCACCTCGATGGTGGCCTGGGGCAAGGCCTTGCGCACTTTGCGGATGGTCAGTGCAAAAAGCCCGGCGCCCTTGTCGGGCAGCTCGTCCCGGTCCACACTGGTGATCACCACATGGGAGAGCTGCATCTGGCCGGCGGCTTCCGCCACCCGGTCCGCCTCATCCCAGTCCACCGTGCCCGGCCTGCCCGTCTTCACATTGCAGAAGCCGCAACTGCGCGTGCACGTGTCCCCCAGGATCATGAAGGTGGCCGTGCCCTGGGTCCAGCACTCGTGCATGTTGGGGCAGCGCGCCTCTTCACACACGGTGACCAGCTTCTTGTCCCGGAGCAGGTGGTTCATCCTGGCCACCGCCTCGCCGGAAGGCAGGCGGACTTTCAGCCAATCCGGCTTTGGGTTGCGGGGGCGGGGTGCATGGCTCACAGGTGAATCCCATCTGGTCTAGCTTGGCCGCCGCGTCCTTCCCAATGGACGCATGGACACCCTTCAACAGTCCCGAAGGATGATCCATCTGGATCCTGACGGCATGAAAAAGGCGGCTGGGCCGCGGCGGGGTTGGATGCGTGGGCCGAGCCCGACGGGATCCATGAGGGTGGATGGGCTCGAACCATCGACCTACGCCTTAAAAGGGCGCTGCTCTGCCACTGAGCTACACCCCCGACCGGTCCGAAGCCGTATGACACGGCCTACGGGACGGCTGCAAGATAGGGCGATGGGCTTAGGAGTGCAACGCGGGGCTACTGATCCACGCCCAGGATCTGGCCGCCCTCCTTGCGGATGGCCTCCTCCGTGCGCTGGTTCATCACCAGGATGGTGATGCGGCGGTTTTTGGGATTGGCCGGATCGTCCGGCGTGAGCAGGGATTGGGACGCCAGGCCCACCACGCGCCCGATCTTCTCCGGCGCAAGTCCACCACCGATCAGGGCCCGCCGCGCGGCGTTGGCGCGGTCGCTGCTCAGTTCCCAGTTGGTGTAGCTTTCGGAGCCATAGGGCAGGGCGTCCGTGTGGCCGCTGATGCTGATGCGGTTGGGCACCGTGGCCACGGCCTTGGACAATTCCTCAAGCAGGATCATGGCTTCGGGCTCCAGGTTGGAGCTGCCCAGGGAGAACATGGAAACGGACTCCGCGTCCATTACCTGAATGCGCACGCCCTCCGGCGTCATGGTCACTTCAATCTGGTCGCGATACTTCTCCATGGCCTGGCTGGAGTTGATGGCATCCTTGATCTGGCTTTCCAGCTGCTCCAGCACCTGGGTCTCCGCCTCCGCGGCGGCACCGCCCGTCTCCCCGTCCGCCTCGCCAATGCCGGGCTCCGTGCCGGTGACGCCCTGGGAGCCTCCCAGGTTGACCACATTGGGATTGTTGAAGTAGCTGGAGATGGCGGCCTTCTGTTCCTTGGTGGTCTGTCCCATGATCCACAGCAGCAGGAAGAAGGCCATCATGGCAGTGGCGAAGTCGGCGAAGGCCACCTTCCACGATCCACCGTGGTGGCCGTGTCCGGAGACGATGCGCTTGATGACAATGGGCTGTTCGCCCTGCTTCGCGTCTGCCATGACTTAATCTCTCTTGGTGCCGCGCAGGAAGTTGGACAGCTCGTCGAATGTGGGGCGGCAGGAGGACGGCACCGTCTTGCGGCCGAACTCCAGCGCAATCTGCGGCGCATAGCCTTGCAGACTGGCCATGAAACAGGTTTTGATGGCGGTGAACCAGTCGGCCTCCTCCCGCGCGCGGCGCTCCAGGGAGGTGCTCAAGGGGCCGAACACGCCGTAGGCGAACAAGATGCCCATGAAAGTTCCCACCAGGGCCACGGCCACCTTGTGGCCAATCTCCGAGGCTTCGCCGCCCAGGGCGCCCATGGTGATCACAATGCCCAGCACGGCGGCCACGATGCCGAATCCCGGCAAGGCGTCCGCCACACGGCTGACGGCCTGGGCCGGCGCTTCCGCCTCGTGGTGGTGCGTGCTCAGCTCCACATCCATCAGGTTTTCCAGCTGGAAGGTGTTCATGCTGCCGCTCACCACCAGACGCAGGTAGTCCTGAATGAATTCGATGGTGTGGTGATCCTTGAGCAGCTTGGGGTACTTGACGAAGATCTCGCTGGAGCCGGGATTGCCAATGTCTGCTTCAATGGCCACCAAACCCTGGCGGCGGATCTTGTTGAAGATGTCGCCCATCATGCCGAAGAGTTGCAGGTAGTCGTCCTTGGTGTGGGCCGGCCCGCCCATCAGCGCGGGAATGGAGGAGATCACCTTTTTCAGCACGCTGAAGGGATTGGCAATGATCATGGCGCCAAAGGCCGCGCCCAAGAGAATGAGCAACTCCACCGGCTGCCACAGCACACCCACATGCCCGCCTTCAATGATGAAGCCGGACACCACACAGCCGAAGACCACCACAAGGCCGATGATCAGATTCACAGCTTGACTCTCCCGCCTCTGCTTGGCCGATTCAAGGTCAACCGGCCCATCCTTGATCGACAGGCCCAAGGCGAATCCTTAGCCCATTCCTTCATGGAATTCGTCGTCAGCTTCAGCGCCTGCGTTGTTTTTCCTTGTTTCCGGGCTGGGGACGGGGACGCTCGCCCTCCCCCTCGGGAAACTGGCTGGCCAGCCACTCCTCCTCCGGATGGCGCACCAACCGTGGGTCCCCCGCCTTGGCGCCCATCAAGCGGGCCAGGCGCGCATGCTCCGGATCCAACGCCGGGTCCTCTTTCTCCGGGAGAGGCGGCGGGGGCGCCTCCTCAGCGCTGAAAGGATCCTGTTCCGTGGGCTGGGCCTGCTCCATGCGGGAGGTCCACCAGGCCAGTTCCTTGTCACTCATGACCTTCCCGCCCTTGATGACGGCAGGCTCCCGCTCCGGCAGCGCCACGGCGGCGGAGGAAGCCCCTTCGCGCACAGGGCCCTTGGACACGCCAAGCCGCCGCGCCAGGGCATCGGGCTCCAATACAACCATGCCCTGTTCCCGGGCCTGCCGACGCAGTTCAATGTCCACGCACACCAGGATGTAGCGGCAGGGAGCGGTGCGCTTGCGGGCGTCCCGGCGGATCCACGCCATCCACTCCGACAAGGGCTGGCCCGTGCACTCCAGCAGCGGAGCGCCGGGCTCCAGGCGAGGCAGGTTCAACAGGGGGCCAAACAAGTGAAGCTCCGCACCCTCCTCTCCCGGGGCCGGCTTCCATTCCGAAAGCCTCGCCCATGGCGAGCTGCCCCGGTTGGGATGTTGGCGACGCAGGTGGAGTTCCATGCCCTGTCCGTCAATCAGATAGCAGGGATTTGGGGTGCTGGACATGGCATTCGCCTCACTTATCCACAGTGGCCGACTCGATTCGAGACACCTTGTCCACAGGCGCAGAAATTCGTGGATAAGCCAAAGCGCCTGTTATCCATCAACAACTTCACTGAAATTCTTGAATTACCATTCGTTAGAGTTTGGCTTGACTTTTCCTTGACGCACAACTTATCCACACTTTCAGCGAACTGCATGGGATTTGACGCTCGCGGCCATCATTGGATAGGCAAATTTCGCCGCTTCGTCGAAATTCCCACGGCGGAAGAAGTATTCTTCACAGGTGATGCCGCATCCTACCGTCCAACTCATGGACCAGCGCCCCACGGCACTCAACCAGGTCTACTCCCCCTTGGATTGCAGGGCGGGCTGACCCGTGGCCAGAGCTTCCTCCTTGGCCAGCTGGCGGGAATCCCCCACCACCGGCTTTTCCCCGGCGCGCACATGGATCTGGGTGAAGTCCCGGGCACAAATCACGCCCGGCCACTCCGCTTCGGCGGATTGGATAAGGGGCCGCAGATCCCCCATGTAACGCGTGCTGAAATGGGTAAGGGCCAGGTGTCTGGCTTCAGCCTCCCGCGCCGTGCGCACCGCGTCCAGGGTGGTGCTGTGCTGGGTGCGCCGGGCCTGGTGGGCATCCGCCGGCATGAATGTGGCCTCGTGCACCAGCAGGTCCGCTTCCCGCGCCAAGGCGACGGCATTGGCGCAAGGCGCCGTATCTGTGCAAAAGGTGAATGTGGTTCCCTGGCGCGCCTCGCCCACCACATCCGCGCTGCGCACCACCCGGCCATCGGCCAGAGTGATGTCGCGCCCATGTTGCAATTGACCGCGCTCAGGCCCGAAAGGCACGCCCAGTTCATCGGCCAACTGGGCATTGAAGCGCCCAGGTCTTGGTTTTTCCTGGATGCGATACCCCAATGTGTACAGCCGATGGCGAAGAGGCCCGGCGGTGATCACCACATCGTCCGTCTCCACCACTGGCGTGGGCTCCTTCAGGCCTTCCCATTCCACAATGCGCAGTTCAAAGCCGAAATCCGTCTGGCTCAAGCGCTTCATGAAGTCGATGTAGCGCGCCAGGCCGGGAGGCCCGCCCAGGAATAGGGGCTCCTCCCGACGGTTCAGTTGAAAGCTGGTGAGCAGGCCGATGAGGCCGTAGAAATGGTCGCCGTGCAAATGGGTGATGAGGATGCGGTCGATCCGCCCACGGCGGAAGCCGCTAAGCTGAATCTGCCGCTGGGTGCCTTCTCCGGCGTCCAGCAGCAGGCATTCCTTCTCCAGCATCACCACCAGGGAGGTGACATTGCGCCGGGGCGTGGGCGTGGCGGAACTGGTGCCCAGGAAGATGAGGTCCATCATGTCTTGGTCATCTCCGGGCGGGAATGCGGCAAGGAGCCGCAGGAAACTGGTGTCACTTCACACTTTCTGGAATTGCAGATGGTATGGTTGAGCAATGATCTGAACCGAATCTCGTACTCGAAGTCCGGAGTCCTTCTCAGCACAGCGCCCTCGTGGGCATTTTCTGAACCGGCTCTGCGCTTAAGGAGTCGCGCTTTCCCTGCAAAAGCCGGGATTTCGCTTCACAATGGATTTCCGCCTTCGCGGGATTGACAGACCAGTTCCCCATCCCGCCGGGGAGGGGCTGCCAAAGCTCCCGGTTTGTCCCTGCGCGACCAAAACGCTACTCTTCGCGCTTGACTTGGCAAGGGTTTTGCCCTTCAAAAACGCATGAAAATATAGGGAGCCTGCACATGAGCCGCATCAATCCCAATGAGGTGCATGCCGAGATTGGCAAGCACATGCAAGTGGATGCCCTGGAGCTGGTGGTGGACCTGGAGCGCAGCCACGGCAGCTGGATCCACGATGCCCGCACCGGCCGCGACGTGCTGGACATGACCAGCTTCTTTGCCTCCAACGCCGTGGGCATCAACCACCCCGCCATGACCGATCCCGCCTTCATGCTGGAAATCGGGCGCGCGGCCATCAACAAGGTCACCAACAGCGATTTCTATACCTGTGAAATGGCCGAGACCGTGAAAGTCTTCGGCGAGGTGGGCATTCCCGATTACCTGCCCTTCCTTTTCTTCATTGAAGGTGGCACCCTGGCCGTGGAGAACGCGCTGAAGACGGCTTTCGACTGGAAGCACCGCAAGAACATGGCCGCAGGGCGCACGGTTGATGAGAACCGCCTGGCCATCATCCACTTCCGCAATGCCTTCCACGGCCGCTCCGGCTATACTCTTAGTCTTACCAACACCCACGATCCGCGCAAGTACATGTACTTCCCGCGCTTCGACTGGCCCCGGGTGGATCCGCCCTACCTGCATTTCCCCGTGGACGCCACCGAGCTGGCCCGCGTGACCCAGGCGGAGGAGGCCACTTATGCACAAATCCGCGCCGCCGCCCAGGACCGTCCCCACGAAATGGCCGGCCTGATCATTGAAGGCGTAATGGGCGAGGGTGGAGACCGTCACTTCCGCAAGGAGTTCTTCCAAGGCCTGCGCGCGCTGTGCGATGAGCTGGAGATCTTCTTCATCATTGACGAAGTGCAGAGCGGCGTGGGCATGACGGGCCGCTTCTGGGCCCATCAGCACCACGATGTGAAGCCCGATGCCATCAGTTTTGGCAAGAAGACCCAGGTGTGCGGCATTCTGGCCGGCCCTCGGGTGGACGAAGTGGAGCGCAATGTGTTCCGCGAGCCCAGCCGCATCAACAGCACCTGGGGCGGCAACCTGGTGGACATGGTGCGCTTCCGCAAAACCTTGGAGATCATGCGGGACGATCATTTGGTGGAGAACGCCCGCGTCATGGGCGAGCGTCTCCTGGTCGGCCTGCGGGACATTGAAAGCCGCCACGATCAGGTGCACGACACGCGTGGTCTGGGCCTTATGTGCGCCCTGGATGTGGATCCCGCACAGCGCCCGGCCATCAAGCGTCGTTGCTACGAGTCCGGCATGCTGCTGCTGCCTTGCGGAGAGCGCAGCATCCGCATCCGTCCTCATTTGGCGGTGTGTGAAGCTGAAATTGACCGCGCCCTGGAGATTCTGGATTTGGCGCTGAAGGGTTGAACTCACATGTCGTGAAAAGGAAAAGGGGGCCTGCGCCCCCTTTTCCATTTCCATCCTGGCCAGTTCATTGCACCACACAAGCTGACGCAGGCTACTTTTGTGCCTCCAGGCCGTGGGGCTCCACCGGTGCAGGGGCGGGGTGGCAACGCAAACAGGCCGCAGCGGGATCCGGCGCAAGATCATCCACCAAGCGCCCGCCGGATTTCACATGGCGGCTGCCGCGCCCATGGCAGGCCTCACATTGCACACCGTCCAGTTCCGGTGTTTCGGCGTGGGATAGCCAGCCACCCTTCTCCATCCAACCGGTGACCGCCCGGCGGGCGGCAAAGTCCCCATCGCGACCCTCACGCAACAAGGGCGCGAAAGCGCTGGCGTGGGCGGAGGTCCGCCAGGCATCGTACTGGTCGCCGTGGCAGGCAAGGCAAGTGGAGGCCCCTGCATAGCGCGCCCCCGCATCCTCCCCTGGCAGATCCACGGCCTTCAATCCCAGTTCCCGCAACTTTTGCTGCCGCGCCTGCTCCCTGCGCAGACTCTCGTAGGCCCGCTCCACATCCTTGGCGCGCATCACGCGGTCAGCCACCAGGGAATCCTCGCGAAAGGCGCCGTCCAGGGGTAGCAGGCTCCAGCGGCGCAGTCGCTGGCGACCGCGCTCCACCTCCACCTCCAACTGGCCCAGGGCCCCGCCCTTCTCCCCCACGCTGGCCACCAGAACGCCGCCCACATCCTGGGCCTCCGTCGTGGCTGTGGCGCCGCCCGTGACGAGCAACAGATCCACCTGGCCAGCCAGGCGGCGCGCCAGGGGCTCCGGCGCCCGGGGATCCACCGCCGCCACCACCACCAGCACATCGCAGTAGGGGCGCAGCATGCGGACGCGCTCCAGCAGGCGGTCCTCCACATGACCGGCGATCTTCCGGTTTCCGGCATATTCCGCGTCCACATGGTCCAGCACTCCCACCACCAGGCCGCCCGCCTCCTTCACCCATGCGCTGTCAAGACCCAGGGCCTGGCGCCCCTTGCGCCAGCTTCCCCCAAGCCATGGGAAGGCGGCATCGGCCAGCAATTGGCGCACCGTGCCACTCTTCAGGCCGGCGTCCCGTGGACCCAGCACGGCCAGGTCATAGCGCATCAAACCCATGAGGGACACCGTTTCCCTGGAAAGACGAAGGGCTCCCTCCGTGTCCAGCCCGCTGTGGATATTGCCGCCATCCACCAGCAACAGAGCCCCTCCGGCACCGCGCAAGCGGAAAAGGGCATTGGCCCGGCGCGCCAATCCGCCGCTGGGCTGGCTGCCGCAGCCACAATCCTCCAGCTCGCCCCAGGTGTCCGCGCTGAAGACGATGCGCACCCGTCCGCTTCGTTCCTTGCATGCGGCGAAGAACAGCAGGGAGATCAGGAGAGCAAGGGGCAGGAAATGGGATGGGCGCATGAAACTCCCACTGATTTGCAGGCTGTTGACCTTCCATAACCTTGCCAAGTGGCCAGGCCAATGCACTCCCCGGAAAGATGGGGCATGAAAAGGGGCCCCGCAGGGCCCCTTGGACGATCACTTCGTGCCGCTGCCCGCAGGTGGCGCGGTGCCATCCGTGGCTGGCTTCTTCTTTCCCTCCACCGGCTTGTTGTTCACCGGCGAGACCTGCTTGGCCCCGGTGTTGGCGGCCGGGGGCAGGCCCTTTTCATTGGCGGGCTTGTTGGGCGAAGTCTGCCCGGGTGCCGTGGATGCCGGAATGGGCGTGGTGCCCACATTGGTCGGGGCGGGCTTGGGCGCGCCCTCCAGCTTCATTTTGTCGCCGGGAGCCAGGCCGCCCGCCGGACTCTTCTGCATTTCTTTCAGCTGCTCAGGAGTAAGCGGCGGGTGGGCCAGCTTCAGCCCGGCGGCCAGATCGAAATTGGGGCTGCTGGCGGAGTCGTGACAGCGCAGACATGTGCTCTCCGGCGCCACCAGCGTCTCCAGCGCGCCGCCCTTGGTCTTCACATGCTCGCTGCCCCGGCCATGGCAGGATTCGCACTGCACATTGTACATGTGCGAACTCTCCCGCCGGTCGATGAAGCCAGTGGTCTCCATCCAGCCGGTCACCGCGCGCTTCACCTTCATCTCCTGCTCGCTCTCGCGGTTGCGGATAAGGTCGCTGAATGTGCGGCCATGTACGGTCTGGCGCCAGGAGTTGTAGATGTCCATGTGGCAGTCCCGGCAGTCCTTCTCCCCCGTGTAGCTCAGCGTGCTGTTGGCGCCGGGCAGGGTGGCCGGGTCAATATTGAACTCCGCCAGCCTGGCCATGCGGATCTTCTCCAGGTTGGCGGCCTTGATGCGCGTCTGCTCGGTCTGGAAATCCGCCATGAGCTGGGTGACCTGCGGATCCACCGGCAGCTCGTGGCCCAGGACGACCACGGCATAGTCCGTTTTGACAATCTTCTTCTCGCGGTTCAGCAGGAGGTCGAAGCGCGCAATGTGCCGGCCACGGTCACCGCTGTTGCCGATGAACACATTGCCTTCCTGCTTCACACTCATGGCGGGGGAGTTCACACCGCCAAGGATCATCATGTCCACCAAGCCGTTCACCCGGCGGGCCAGTACTTCCGGCTCCTGCACATTGGTGTAGGCCACCATGGCCACCACATCGCAGCTCTTGCGCAGAGCCTTGGCCGTGGCCTCCAGGTTGTCCTTCAGCTCCTCGGCCTTCATGCTGTTGCCCTGCCAGGCCGGATCCACCCAGCTGAAGATGCCGATCTTCACACCATCCACCTTGGTGGTCCAGGTTTCCACCACGCCCTTGGGCCGCACGCCCTCGGCATAGTTGGTGCCCACCCAGGGGAACTCCGCG
The DNA here is from genome assembly GCA_903910645.1 of uncultured bacterium. Taxonomy (GTDB): domain Bacteria; phylum CAIWAD01; class CAIWAD01; order CAIWAD01; family CAIWAD01; genus CAIWAD01. The sequence continues at coordinate 43,306 of CAIWAD010000119.1, forward strand.
GCACCCAACATGGCGGCGCGGGAGCTGTCGATTTGCGTGTAATCCTTGGGGCCAAGCATGGCCACATCGTATTTCTGCCGATTCATCATGCGCACAATGAAATCCGCCTCGCGGTCGGAGACATCATTCTTCTGGAAGCCATGCACATTGCCGGCATCCAGCAGCACCATGTTCCTGGGGCCGATCAAGGTGCGCAGACTGTCCACCACATACTGGCGCCTGGCAAGACCGCCAAGCTTCTTGTTGTGTCAGCCACAGTCCTCTAGATAGCCCGTGCAGTCTGATGTGAACACCAGCGACACTTTGTAGGCATCCTTGGAGGCACAGCCTCCGTTCAGCGCACCCAACAGCAGCAGCAGGAAAGCCGCCACTGGAATAAAACGCCGCATGTGAATCTCCCGGACTTCGTTTTGGCAAACAAACCAGCGGGTCATGGTAATGCAGTGCCCGCACCCTTGCAACTTTATCGGTCAGTAGTCGGGCCAAAGCCAGCGGAAGCTTCAACGGCATTCCGCATGGGTAAAAGCCCAAGCCTGCCAAGCAAATCCCCCAGCACCAGGGCCGTCATGCCCCACACCCGCGCGCCGGGCAGGGGGAATTCCCAGGCAGGAAAGCCGCGCAACTCCACGGGGCGAGCCACCTGCCGCAAATCCCGCAGCGGCGTGTACCAAAGCTCCGCTGTTTCCGCCGTGCGGGCGTGAAGCTCCACTTCGCCCTTCAACCACCCCACCACAGGCACAACTCGATGCCGGCTGACCGGCACCACCAGAACATTCAAAGCCCCCAGGAGCTGGACCTGTCCTGGTGGCAATCCTGTTTCCTCCCACGCCTCACGCAGGGCGGTGGCGCCAGGCGTGGCATCCTCCCCATCCACGCGGCCGCCCGGCAAGGCAATTTGTCCAGCGTGCTCCTCCATATCCAGAGCGCGGCGCACCAAAAGCAGTTCCGGTCCCTGGGGCCCGGGTTTCAGCAGAGCCAGCACCGCCGCGGCCCGTTCACCAGGAGCGCAGGAGGCGTGCTCCACTGGCAGAGGATCCAGGACATGGATGAGGGCCGTGGCGTCCACGGCCGGAAATGCCCCAAGCAAGTCGGGCTCCAACGCATGGAATGGGAACGGGGTTCCCGTCACGGGAAAAGCTCCACGGCGCTACCAGTCATTGCCCTGATCGTGGCGCTCCACCAGGATGACCTTGGGAATGGCGCGCAGGCGCTTCATGATCTGGGTCAAGTGGTTCAAATCCTTCACTTCCAGCACATAGCGCCCAATGGCCAGATCCTCCTGCTGGCGCATGGTGAACTGCAGGATGTTCACATCCAGCTTGGACAGGGTCTCCGTGATGTCCCGGATAAGCTGCCGACGATCCTTGGCCACCAGCCGCACGCGGGTGTTGAAGTGGGCGTCCTTGCGGCTGTCCCAGCTGACTTCCACCATGCGGTCCGGGTGCTGGAGCAACTGGCTGATGTTGGGGCAGTTGCGGCGATGCACCTTCACGCCACGGCCCGTGACAATGAATCCCACAATCTCGTCGCCGGGCAAGGGCTGGCAGCAGCGGGCGAACTGGATGACCAGGTTGCCCATGCCCTGGATGCGCACGGCGCTGTCGCTGGTCTTGGACCCGCGCCGGAAAATGCGCGACAAAAGGCCTTCCGAAGGCGGCTTCTCCTGGGGCGCAATGCGCCGCAGCAGATTGGCCACGGGCAAGTCCCCGCTGCCGATGGCCGCCGTGGCTTTCTCCCGGTTGGAGTAGCCAAGGGCCTGCATGGCGGCTTCCACATCGGGACTGCGGAAATTCACGCCGGCCTTGTCCAGCTCCCGGCGCAGCACTTCCTCACCCAGTTCCACGGACTGGCTCCACTGGCTCTCTTTCAGCCAGCGCTTGATGCGCCCCCTGGCCTTGGCGCTGCGCACAATGCGCAGCCAGTCCAGGCTGGCGGAAGGAGTCTTGGAGGTGATGATCTCCACCGTGCTGCCGCTGGCCAGGGCATGGTCCAGCGGCACAATACGACCGTTCTCCTTGGCGCCAATGCAGCAC
>CAIWAD010000120.1 GCA_903910645.1 uncultured bacterium
CTGGGCTGGTACGGGCCTTTCACCCGCCTGGGTTACTGGAACAAGTTCGGCATGCCCGAATGGGGCCTTTCCCGCACCGGCGACTGGCGCAGCGTGGTGGGCTTGTGGTGGTATGACAAGGACAAGCACGAGGCGCTGGTGAAGGCCATCAAGAAGGACCAGAAGCTGGACCTGGAGCCCGTGGAGATCAACTACTGGAAGGATTTCGATCCCTCCAAGCCCCTCAACTAAGCTGAAATTCCAGCCCGCCGGTTCCACACGGGGCCGGCGGGTTTTTTCCCACTTCCGGACAAGCAGGAAGCTTTCATGACCACATACTTCATCCGCCGCTTCCTCCTGGCCTTCCCCACCTTCATCGGCATCACGCTGATCGCGTTCACCATCATTCAGTTCGTGCCGGGTGGGCCCATGGAGCAGGAGATGATCAAGCTCAAAATGGGCATGAACCAGATGGGCGAGGCAGGGGCAGGTGCCAGCGGCAACCTGGCCTCCGGCGGCACCTCCATTCCGGCGGAAGCCCTGGAAGAAATGCGGGCCTACTATGGCTACGACAAGCCCGTGCTCTTCAATTTCAATGTGTGGAAGCCCCGCCAGCGGGTGGACGCCTACATGGCCGCCCTGGAAGGGGAACACGGCATCAAAAGCCGACAGGCGAATTTGGTGGCGCTTCTATCCAAGGGGGGAGAAGTCCAGGAGGCCGACAAGGCCCGGGCCGAATCCCTGCGCGGTGAGATCAAGGGCCTGCAGGAGCATCTGGACAAGTTGCGCGCCAAAGTGATTGCTTGCGGCTCAACGGCTGTTCCGGCGCTCATGGAAGTGGTGAAGGACACCCAGGCGGACACCCTGCGCCAGAGCAAGGCGGCGGATTTACTCATCAAGCGCCTGAAGCTGGGTGTGTGGACCACGGAGAGCCTGGACAAAAGGCTGGACGCCGTTCGCCAGTGGGCCGACGCCAACACGGTGGAGGAACCCGGCGCATTGGCCAAGGTGTGGATGACCTTCAGCGAGGGCCGCTACGGCAGCTGGATCATCCGCGTCTTCCATCTGGATTTAGGCAAGAGCCACACCTACAGCCGCCCCGTCTGGGATGTGATGAAGACCAAGTTCCCCGTTTCCATCTACTTCGGTCTGGTGGGCCTTATCCTGGTCTACACCGTGTGCATTCCCCTGGGCGTGTGGAAGGCCGTGAAGCATGGCAGCGCCTTCGACACCGCCAGCTCGGTGATTGTCTTCGTGGGCTACGCCATTCCCGGTTGGGCCCTGGGCGCCGTGCTGCTGGTGCTGCTGGGTGGCGGCAGCTTCTGGGATGTCTTCCCCCTGGGTGGCTTCCGCAGCGAGGACTGGGAGTTCATGAGCTTCTGGGGGAAGATCTGGGATCAGGTGCATCACACCATTCTGCCCATCATCGCCTGGGAGATCAGCTCCTTCGCCACCCTGACCATCCTCATGAAGAACAGCCTGATGGAGAACCTCTCCCAGGACTATGTGCGCACGGCCTTCGCCAAGGGTCTTAGCGAGCGCCGCGTGGTGTTCGGCCACGCCCTGCGCAACAGCCTTATCCCGCTGGCCACCGGCCTGGGGCACCTGATCGGCCTCATCTTCACCGGCAGCTACCTCATCGAGAAGGTGTTCAACATCGACGGTTTCGGCCTGCTGGGCTTCAACAGCCTGATCCACCGGGACTACCCCATCATGCTGGGAAACCTGGTTATCGGGTCGGCCATCGGATTGATGGGCAACATTTTCTCTGACATGATCTACGCGGCCATCGATCCGCGCATCCGCTTCAAATAGGACCCGGGAGCCGATTCATGGCCAAAGCCACCACCATCCAAGTCAGCACCAGCCTCATGGTCAAGCGCTGGCGCAAGTTCAAGAGCATGAAGCGGGGCTACTGGTCCCTCATCATCTTCGTCAGCACCTACCTGCTCTCCTTCCTTTTGCCACTGGTGGTGGGAAACGAGGCTCTGGTGGTGCGCCATGAGGGGCAGTACCACTTCCCCCTGTTCAAGGATTACATCGCCGCCGAGGAGCTGGGGCAGAAGCGCATTGGGGATCCCAATTACCGCGAGCTGAAACAGCAGTACCAGGAGGAGGGCGCCGGGGATTTCGTGGTCATGCCCTGGTATCCCTTTGGTCCCAAGGAAAGCCTGCTGGATCTGGAGGGCACGCCGCCCCACCGTCCCAGCGCGCAGCACTGGCTGGGCACCGACGATCGCGCCCGTGATGTGATGTCCCGCCTGCTCTATGGCTACCGCGTGAGCATCAGCTTCGCCCTCATCGTCACCTTTTTCGCCTATCTCATTGGCGTCACGGTGGGTGGCTTGCTGGGCTACTATGGCGGCACCTTCGACATCCTGGTGCAACGTCTGGTGGAATTGTGGGGCGCCGTGCCCTTCCTCTTCATGATCATGATCATCGTCAGCCTGCCCGGCATGAAGGCCAGTTTCGGCCTGCTGGTCTTCCTCATGGTGCTCTGGGGCTGGATGGGCCTTACGCGCTATGTGCGC
>CAIWAD010000121.1 GCA_903910645.1 uncultured bacterium
GCCCGGCACATCCACGCCATCGCAGTCCACGGCCAGGGCACCCACGCTTCCACAGGGCGAGGACCAGGCGGGGGAGGCCGTTTGCAGACGCAAGTCCCCCGCCGCCACATCGCAGTAAAGGGGATCCTCCACGCGGTTGCCGCCTTCATCCACACCACATAAACCGTCACCGCCGGGATTGGCGAAAAGCAGGTTGCAGGCCAGCGCGGGCTCTGCGTTCTGGCACCACAGGGCGGCGCCGCTGGTGCAATGGGCCAGGATGCAGGCCTCCACACGCGGGCTGCAGGCATTGAAATAGAAAGCTCCGCCGAAGTCCGCGCCATTCCCTGCCAGACTGGCCCGCACAATGAAGAAGGTGCTGTCTCCCTCCTGCCGGCAGGACAGGGCGCCACCCAGCCGGGCGGCGTTTCCCACAAAGGTGCAGGCCTCCACCCGGGCGGCGCTGGCTTGCGCGGCCAGGCCCCCACCAAAACCCGCTCCCGTGGCCTGATTGTCCTGGAAACGGGCGCGCACCACCTGAGGCGCGCCACCTTCCATATATAAGCCGCCGCCCATTTCCGCTTCATTGCGCAGGAAGAGATTGTCCTCCAGAAGGGCGCCGCTGTGCAGCAGGCAGGCGCCCCCGCCCAGCAAGGCCGTGTTGTCCCTGAAGATATTGCCGCGAATGAGCGGACTGGCGTTTTCCACACGCAGTGCCCCGCCACAGGCGCCGCTCTCCAGTGTGCCCTGGCCGCCCGTCACGGTGAAGCCCTCCAGCACAGAGCCCGGCCCTTCCCCACTTACAAAGCGCACCAAAGCGCCACTGGAATCTGCGTGGAGAGTGGTGAGCGCGGGACCGGAAGCCGCACGCAACAGCACGGCTTTGCCCAGAAAATCCACCGGCCCGGTGTGCAGGCCGCTGGCCACCAGCAAGGTGTCGCCATCCTGGCTGGCCACCATGGCTTCCTGGATAAGAGACCAGTCGCCAGGAATCTGCCATGTGCGTGCCCAGGGGGAGAGCACAAGGCTCATATTCATAATGACAATCGTGCAAGTTTTGGATATTCGCATATAAACATGGAAGGGATTGTTCACCATCTGGGCCTCCCCAACAACCTGGTGCACACATGGTACGAAATCGAGTTCAGGAGAAACGAGGGCCCTTCAAGACGGATGAAGAAAGGGAACATGGCTGATATCCTTTTCATCCGGCAATTGATACTCCCTTCGCAAAGAGTCTGTTTACGATATTCTCATCATGTTTTCACATTGTTTATTCTCTATTGCGTATGTTTTGAGTGTTCAATACTTCAGATCGACTGAATAGTCAGCATAGCTCGCCAAGTATAATGTCATCGCATTAACACTCAACCGCTTTCAAATGTCGAAGTCCATTCGCCAACAGGGCCGCTGACCAATTCTGCACAGTTCGGTATGCCAAACTTATATCGCATACAATAGTTTCAATTGTTAAGTGCTTTACAATACTGCACTTGTCAGATCTTGCAGAACTTGGCACAACTCTTGCACAACATCCCCTTGAGACACATCCATCTGGAGCCCGTTGTGGCGGTTGTGTCTCCCTGCTAAGTAAAAGGCAGGGCTCCCCCCAAAGCCGTTTATCCACCAGGTTGCGGCACGATGCCCGGCTTGGGCGCGGAAGTGGCATTCCGCGTGTCTTGCGGCAACTGAAGATCAGATGTTCACCAGCAGTGGAGTGGAAATGCGCTTGATGCGTCGAGCATGGCTGTGCCTTGCCCTGGCTCTGGGAGGCTCCGTGGATGCGGAGGCCCAGGCCTTGCTGCGCCTGGTCATGCCCGAGTGCGCGGCCCCCGGCTCCACCGTGTGGATGGAGGTGCGGGCCGAGCTGCAGAGCGGCCAGACCCTTAAGTCCTACGATGTGCGCATTCCCTTCGACCCGACGCAGATCAGTTTCGATGAAGGGCAGATCCAGCAGGGTAGCTGGTTCACGGCGGGGGGCTCCACCTTTTTCTGGCACGACATCCTGGACAACACGCTCTATGTGAACGCGGCCATTCTGGGACCCAACCTGCATGTCACCGGAGCGGGCACCCTGTTTCGCCTGCCCCTGACCCTGAATCAGCCCACGCTGCTGGACCTGCAGGCCTCGGTGCACGACCTCTTCAATCGTTACGCCCAGCCCTTGCCGGTGCTGGACTTTCCCGCCGCCATGCAGGCCCCCTGCACGGATCTGTCCGTGTCGGCCCACCTGGATTTTGATCCCATTCCCCAGCTGCACCTGATCTGGAACGCCCAGAGCGAGGCCCAGGAATGGCTGGACGCTTACCGCGTCTACAGCCGCCAGCGTCCGGAGGATTCCTGGGAGCTGGAGGGCAGCACGCTGGACACCCAATGGACGACGCCCCTTAGACACGAGCGCCGCTTGTACCAAATCCGCGCCCTGTTCACGGGGGCCCCATGACCACGCTCAATGCGAGGAATCGCTTCATGCCTTCGCGAGACCTTTCGTCCCTTGCCGCCCTGGCCTGCCTGGCCTGTCTCTTGGGCGGAGCGGCCTCCACACGGGCCGCCTACACGGCCACGCTGGGGCCAGACGCCACCCTGGGCGACTGGGCCCAGTGGAACGCCCCCCACAATGAGCTGGTGCTCACCCTTACCCTGCATCCAGATGCGGCGCCGGAAGCCTTGCGCCTGTTCAATGCCGAGTTCAGCTGGGACGCGACGCGCCTGGACCCCGTGGGTGATCCTCAGCCCGGCCTCCTCTTCGCCGGGGAGCCCGAGTCCTGGTTCGCCTGGTACGACCAGGACGGCGTGCGCACAGTGAGCCAGGTGCTGCTGGGCAGCACGGATGGCGTGGCGCCGGGGGCTCCCGTGGTGCTCTTCACCCAGCGCTTCCACGCCACCGGTTTATTGGAGGGTGTGGCGGCCATCGACCTGCTGGGCGTCACCCTGCGCGGCCCGCTGAACGAGAGCGTGGCCGTGGCGGGCACGGATCAGCAACTGGTGACGGTGGACCTGAGCGCCCCCCAGGGCCAGCTCTTCCACGTGAGCGCCCAGAGCCCGCTGGGCAACGAGGCGTGGACGGCCCTGGCGACGGTGGATGCGGCCACCACGTCGGGTGACGGAAGCGCCACGGACTACATGCTAGGAGAGGCTGGCGGCCTGCCCGCCAACGGAGACCCGGGCTGGAGCGCATGGCCCCCGCCATCCACGTTCACGCTGTCTGCGGGTGATGGGCTGAAGACCCTTCACCTGTTCCTGCGCGATGCCTGGGGCAATCGCCGCGCCCTGGCGGATTCCATCACGCTGGACACCACCGCACCGGACTACCAGGTGGAGGGGCTGGACGCCCGTCCGCAGCACCAGGGTGCCCAACTGGGCTGGACCCTGCCACCGGTCGGCACGGACTTCGACCGCCTGCGCCTGTACCGGCAGGGTTGGAGCGGC
>CAIWAD010000122.1 GCA_903910645.1 uncultured bacterium
GGGTGGACCGGACTGGTCCATGGTGCCCCTGGCGGTGGTGGAACGGGTGGAGGTGGCCAAGGGCTCCTACAGCTCGCTCTACGGCTCCACGGCCATGGGGGGCGTCATCAATCTGGTCACCCTGCGGGAGTTCCCCCACCACCGCACCACCGTGCAGGCGGGGTACGGCCTGGGCGAGTTGCTGCCGGAGAGCGCCCGCTTCCGTGATACGCCACCCACGGAGAACCACCTGAGCGTGACCCACGCCAACCAGCTGGACAAGCTGGGCTATTACCTCTCCTACGCCAAGCGCGAATCCAATGGCCACCGCCAGAACAGCGACTACCTGCACCACGCCCTGAGCACGCGCTTCCGTTTTGGCGCTCCCGATGGCGCACGCCATGTGGAGCTTACGCTGGGCTTCTCCTCCCTGAACCGCGGCTTTCCCCACACCTGGGACAGCCGCCGCCGCCCCTTGCACCTCAACGACGCCCACCCGGAGTGGCTGGACGATCGGCAGACCCGGGACAATGTGGTGGCGGACCTGTCGTGGGAGCAGGCCGGCCCGCGCTCCAGCGTCAAGGCCATGGCGTGGATGAACTCCGGGCTTTCGCGCACCATGTATCACGACGAGGAGATTGGCGAGACACGCAGCCAGGCCGACAAGGTCGGTGTGCGCCTGACCTGGGACTGGGTGGGCTGGAAGCGCCAGCAGTGGGTGCTGGGAACGGATGCCCAGCTGGATCGCGTGGACGGCACACCGGCGGACGTGTTCTACGGCAAGCACCAGACGAACACGGTGGCGGCCTTTGCCCAGGACCAGCTCACTCTACCCATGCCGCGCCCACAGTGGCTGGAGGAGCCACTGGTCACCCTTGGCGCCCGCGTGGACCGTTTCACGGTGCAGGGCGGTCGCCAGGAAGTGCAAGTCTCGCCCAAGGCCGGCCTCATTTTCAAAGGTGCGGAGGAACTGGCGCGCTGGACCCTGCGCCTCAGCACGGGGGCGGCCTTCCGCAACCCCACAATCGCCGACCTCTTCCTGAAGAGCGTGCCGGGGAACGATTACTCCTTTCTGGCCAATCCCGACCTGAAGGCGGAAGAGAGCCGCAGTTGGGAAGCGGGCCTGGCCTGGCACGGCACGCACCTCACCGTGGACCTTACCCATTTCCGCTACCAGTACCGGGACATGATCCACTACCGCGAGGGTGAGGTGGATCCCAGCGTTTTCGAAATCGTGAACCTGAACCGCGCCCGCATCAATGGCCACGAGGCCAGCGTCGAGTACCGCAGCCGTCATTTGGCGGGCACGGTGGGCTACACGTTCGTGGACGCCCTGAACCAGGACACGGGCGATCCCCTGCCCTACCAGCCCCGCCACAACGTCTCCGGCAGCGCCAGCTGGATGCCCGGCAAGTGGCGCTTGTCCTCCAGTGTGCGCTCGGTCAGCCGCACGGAGCGTGTGCGCTTCTACCAGGAGGACGCTCCCAGAGGCTACACACTGGTGGGCCTGAAGGCGGCTTATGTGCTGGGGGATGTGGAGGTGGCGGGCTCGGTGGAGAATCTGGCGGACATCGCCTACGAGGAGATGGAGCGCTACCGCATGCCCGGCCGCACCTGGCGTCTGGACCTGCTCTTCCACCTGGGAGGATGATCACCCGGGCGGGCCATGCCCCAGCCACTCGCGCAGTTCGTCGGCCCGCGCCAGGGTTTCCCGGTAACCCAGGTCGCACAGGGCCTCCAGGCGGACAGGATCCCGCGTCAAGCGCCCCACTTCCAGCGTGGCCTGGGGTTGCAGGATGAACACGCGCCCTTCCTGTTGGCGCTTCCGGCACAAGTCCAGGGCGCCGTCGTACTGCTCGTGACGCGTGGACAGGGCCTTCCACAGCCCCGGACAGCGCGGGTGGCGCCACCTGAGTGCGGCACCGGCCTGGGCAGGCGCTTTGCGGTAACCCTGCGGCTGCGTGAGCACCACCACATGACGCAGCGTGCCCAGGTTCTCACTGTGAGCCAGGGGAATGCTGTCCGCCAGGCCGCCATCCATCACGCGCCGGTTGTGGAAGCGGCGGGGCTGGCCAATCCACGGCAGGCTGGTGGCGGCGGCCAGGAGGGTCATCAGGTCCTGGGCTGACAGCCCTTCCTTGACCACGTGCAGGGCCTCGCCCGTGTCCACGTCCGTCAGCGTGCAGCGCCAGTCCACCGGGCTGGAAAAGAAGGCATCGAAGTGGAAGGGCACACGGCGCAGGGGCACTTCGCCATAAATGAAGTCCATGCCGAAAGCCTCGCCCGTGCGCAGGAGGCGCCACCAGCTGAACCAGCGGGGATCGCGCACGAAGCGGATGTTCACCACGCGGTTGCGCTCCACCTGCCCGGACACCCAGTTGGCCCCGTTGCCCGCGCCCATGCTGGTGCCCACCACCCGGGAAAAGCCCAGGCCCAGTTCCTTCAGCGCCTCCAGCACGCCGCTGGTGTACACGCCCCGCAGGCCGCCTCCCTCCAGCACCAGGCCCAGATCGCCCATTCTCGTGCCCTCGCTCAGGAACCCGCGGACTCAACCTTTCCATGGCCGGACAGGCCGAAAAGGTCAAAAGGCCTTTGACTCAGCTGTGTATGGAAGAGCAAGCCCACCAACAGGATGAAGGCGGCAAAGCCCACAACGGCTCCCCAATGCGCGGCGCGCGTGTGCTGGGAAGGATGGCGCTGATGGGGCGTGCACACCTCGCCGGGACAATGCTGGGCACGCTCTTTGAAGACCAGA
>CAIWAD010000123.1 GCA_903910645.1 uncultured bacterium
GGTCTGCGCGTGGGTCCCGGCGCCTGGGTGGGCCTGCAGAACTGCCTTTTCCAGGGAAACGAGCGCGCCATCGCCATTGCCCCCACCGCCCAGCCTCCGGTACTGCTGGGACAGGTGGATCTGGTGGAGGCCCGCGATGCCTTGGTGGAGAACCTGAGCCCCCAGGCCCTGGAATTGGGCGACAGCCATGTGGACAACCCCGCCCTGCTCCTGGGCGCCTTTACGCGCAGTGGTGCGGACCCCGGCGCGCCGATTCATCCCCTGAAGGCGGCCACGGCACCCATTGTGGATGGCGGCGAGTTCGATGATGATGACGAGCCCCTGAGCAGCGTAGGCGTCACCACGGATGGCCTGCCCTGCAGGCTGTCGAAATTCAATGTCTATCAGTCACTTCTGCCCTATGAGGGCTTTGTTTATCTGGGCAGCGCCTATCCTGGAAGCGTGTTGCACTTCCCAAGCTCCGGGGCGAAAAATTTCTATCGCATCACCGCCTGCATAGGAGAATGGCCGACTGAAGGAGGTGAGTAATGGGCAAGAAGTCTTTCCGCTTTACTGACCACGCGTTGCGTGGCGACTATGAACAGGCGCTGGTCCTACTAGAGCAGGATTTGGTGCTGGCCCGTGGTCAGGACAGACCCTATTTATTGTACCAGAAAGCCAGGCTCCTGGCCAAATCCGGCGCTTACAATGAGGCCTATCCTGTTTATCGCCAATTGGTTGAAGACCGGAATGCGTCACGCGCCGTTCGAGCAGGTTCCTACCGCAACCTGGCCACTTTGGCAGCCATGAAGCATGATTTGGCCTATGCCCGCAATGTGGCCGTGGAGTTCCACAATTTCTGTGAGGAAAAAGGCCTGGGATCCGAAGCGTGGTCTCGTCTGCTTTGCGATGAGTCAGCATTGACGGGTGAAGTGGATAAGCTTATCCAGTGGCATGCCCAGCTTCACGCTTCACATAAAATCGGCTTTCAGACCTTGTTGGCCATCCTCTGCAGTCTGAATAATCACACAGATCAGCTCATATTGTTCTACTTCAATAGTGAAAAAGCCGATCTTGGAATAAACTTCTTAAGTACGGTTTGTGAAGTATTTGTTGAAATTGGCGATATAAATCAAGTAAAGAGCATCCTGGAAATGCTTGAATCCAGGAAATTGTCGGATCAAGAGAACATGATCCGTGATTATGTGGAACTGAACTATCTAAACCTGACAGGCGGCGACTTCCAGCGAAAGCTCAAGCTTGCGCGCCGCATTTTTTCCATGCTGAAGGATGTCACCATTTTCCACCACTCCGCCTTGGTGGATGTCTGTGCAGCAGTTATCCGCCAGTCGGACACGCGGGACCGCGTGCTGGTGCCCAGCCGCCACGGCATTATTGGCATCACGCCGGCCATCAGCGCACTCAGGGAGCACATCGAGCGCTTTGCGCGCAGTGGCAGCCCCGTCCTGGTGCAGGGCGAGAGCGGCACGGGCAAGGAGCTGGTGGCCCAGGCCCTGCATGATGCCAGCGAGCGCGCCGCGGCGCCCTTCATCCCCGTCAACTGCGCGGCCATCCCCGAGAGCGTCTTCGAAAGCCAGCTCTTCGGCCATGTGGCCGGGGCCTTCACCGGTGCCGCCAAGGACCAGCCGGGCTTGATCGAGCTGGCCGGAAC
>CAIWAD010000124.1 GCA_903910645.1 uncultured bacterium
GACAGCTTCCATGGCCCAAGGTAGGAAGCCCCATCCGCCCTGACCCTTCCCCGACAATTGGGCAGGACATCTGTGGCTATCTTGGGCTGTCACACAATCCGGAGAGCATCATGTCCACTGCGCACACCGCCCCTCGGCCGCGGGGCATCCTGGTGAATGTCCTGTTGTGGGTGCTGGCCCTGTTCATCATGGTGGCAGCCATCGTCTACCAGCGCCGCACCGGCCCCACCTATCCCCGGCGCGGGGAAATCACCACCGGCGGCGTGGCCCACAGCTACAAGCTGGTGCGCAGCCAGGAGACCAGCGCTCCGGCCCGCGTCATCCTGCCCGCCGCAGAGGGAAAAATCAGCGCCACGCTTTACTGGAAGCGCTACAAGATGGACGAACCCTACCAGGCCCTGGACTTGTGCGAAGCCGCTGCCGTATTGCCCAACCTGGACGCCAAGGAAGCGGAAGGATTGAAGGACAAGCTGGTGGCCCTGCTGCCCGTGCAGCCTCCCGCAGGCAAGCTGGAATACTACCTGGAGGCCACCACCCCGGAAGGCGTGACGCGCATTCCCACCGATCCTGCGGATCCCATTCTCATCCGCTACAAGGATCCCGTGCCCGGTGGGGTATTGTGGCCCCATGTGACCATGATGTTCTTTGCCGTGCTCTTTGGCATGCGGGCGGGACTTTCCGCCCTGTTGGACCCCTCGCGCATGCGTTGGCAGGCCTGGGTGGCGCTGGTGGGCATGACCTTGGGCGGCATGGTGCTTGGACCCATCGTCCAGAAGTTCGCCTTTGGCCACTACTGGACTGGCTTTCCTTTTGGAAAGGATTTGACAGACAACAAGATGCTCATCATGTGGCTCTCGTGGATCTTCGCCTGCAGCCTGATTGGCCTGAAGGCCAGGCCCAGGGAGTTGCCCAGCCGCATCATCGTGCTGGTGGCCGCCGTGGTCATGACCGGCGCCTATGTGATTCCCCACAGCATGCGTGGCAGTGAATTGGATTACTCCAAGCTTCAGCAGGGTGTGGACGCCCGCAGCGCAATCGGCACCAGCAAGAACTGATGGACGCGGCGCACCTTCACCTCATGCTCGTGCACCTGCCGGTGGTGGGCGCCCCATTGGCCCTGACGGGCTGGCTTTTGGCCTGGAAGCGGGGCGAGGCCTTCTGGGAAAGGCTGTTCATTGGCTTGTGGATCCTGGTTGCCGCGTCAGCAGGCGCAGCCTATTTCAGCGGCGGCGCGGCTTTTGAAGCTCTGCGCCTGGCGGCGGGAGTGGATGGCTGGGGGGGACAAGCCACGGCGGAGAGCCATGCCGTTACCGCCCGGGCGGCAGCCCTAAGCCTGCTCTTGTCCGCGGCCGCCCTGGCCCAGGTGCCCCTGGCGCGTTTGCAGGGACATCAGGCAGGGAAGGGCCCACGCATCGCCGCCTTCATCCTGGGCGTGGCGGCCTGCCTGCTCCTGTTCCTGGCGGCCTGGCAGGGCGGGCCGGTGGGACACGCGGAACTGCGTTAAGGGGCCACGGAGCGCAAGCGCACATGCCGCTCCACCTCGGCGGCCAGTTCCTCGATGCCACGCCCGTTGATGAGCACGCAGCCCAGACCCCGATACATGTCGCTGACGCGATGGTCCAGCAGGGTGGCGCCCCAGATCACCGTGCAATGGGCCCAACGGGTGTCGGCCCTTGCCTGTTGAAGCGTGCGGGCCCGCGTGCCCTCCACCAGCCGCAGCTCCAATTCCTGCCCCACCTCCAGCCGCAGACGGCCATGGCTGGAAGGCGAACCTCCCACCACGCACAGGCGCGTCCAGCCCAGGCTTCCCATGGCCGCTACCATGGCCTTCACCGCCCGCGAGGTGCCGGAGCCGCCACACATGGCGCAGTCCTTGGCCTCGGCGGCCAGCGCCAGCTCCTGGCCGGGCCGATCCGCCAAAAGACGAATGGCCTGATCCTGACAGTCACCGCGTGAGCAGGCGCGCAGAAACCGCTCCTCCAGCACGAGGGCGGCGGCATCCAGCTTGTCCAGACTGATGCGCGATTTGCGGGGATTGGTCAGGCCGGCCTCCACCAGGGCCTGATGCAGCAGGTCCTCTGGGCCGGCATAACCCAGTCGGCGGTAGAAATCTCGTTTGGCAAGATCCGCCATGGGCTCAGGCGCCGCGCAGCAGTCGCCAACCGTGTCGAGCCAGGCGGGTGAGACGGGGATGGTAGATGCGCAGGTGGCGGCTGATGTCCACTTCGCGACCACCAAAGCGACGCTTGAATTCCGCCGGGCCATAGGATTCCCCCACGCGCCCGGCTCCGCCAAAATCCAGCACGCGCACGCCACGGGAATGCAAATCCTGCAGAATGCGCCCCACCAGCCAACTGCCCACCTGGCTGTCCACCCAGGCCATGTCCGTTCCGGTGAACCAGTCGATGGCGCGCTGGCCGTGGACCAGCTCGATGCGCGTGTTCACAATGTCCCCGCCCGGCGCTTCCGCCACATAAATGCGGCACATGCCCGCCGGCACCAGGGTGTGGTTCACGGCGCGCAGCAGGGCCCAGGGCAAGGGCGGCGCGGCCACCCGGCGGCTGGTCTCCAGCAACAGATCGTGCACGCGATGCAATTCTTGCGAGCCGTGGGCCAAGCGCCAGGTGAAGCCCCACTCCTCGGCGTGGCGGATGTTGCGCCGGATGCCCCGGCTGAACGAGGCCTCCAGCTCCTCCCAGGGCCGATCCAGATCCACCAGGAAGTTGCGGTGGCGATCCGTGCGCAGGCCCAAATCCGCGAAGAAGGAATCCTGGGCCCGTCCTTCCACATACTGCTCAAAGTAGAGGCAGCGTCCCTTGAGCGCCTTGTCCAACTGCCGCTGCAGATCTTCGCGCGCCTGATCGTCCAGCGCCAGCAGTCCCGCCGGCGCAAAGGCCTTCCGCCCCAGCACGGGCAAGGGAAACAGCCGATCCAGCAGGACCACGGCCAATCCGCGCAACTCGCCCTGACACCGGCTGGACACCACTTGGGTGTCCAGACCTGCCTGTCCCAGTGCCCGGTGGAATTCCGGCGTGTGATACACCGAGGCCTCCGGCGCCTCCTCAAGCAGGCGGCGCCAATCCTCCAGCGATGGCAGGGCTTGGTCGCGGCGGGCCATCAGGCACGACCCTCCGTGACTGGCCGGGGAGCCAGCGCCTCTTCGCCCGGCCTTCCCATGAAGGCGCTCAGGATCAGGCTGCCCACCGCCAGCACCATGCCCAGGTGGAAGGTGAAGCGGAAATCCGCTGCCCACATCAGCCCGCCCAGCGGTGGAATCACCACTGCCGCGATGTGGTTGATGGTGAAGCCCGCCGCCATGCTGGGCGCCACATCGGCGGGGTCGGCAATTTTCTGGAACCAGGTGCGGATGGCCATGGACATTAGAAAGAGCACCTGGTCAGTGACGAAGAGCAGGGCCAGGGCCCAGCGCTGGTCCACCACCGTGTAACCCCAGAACAGGAGGATGACCCCGCCGTATTCCAGGCGCACCACAAAGCGCTCGCCCAGTGCCTTCACCAGTCGACCGATGCGCGGCGCCGCCACCAGGGTGAGCAGGCTGTTGGCCAGGTAAAGCCCCGTGATTTCCTGCACGGAGAAATGGAAGCGCTCCACCATGAGAAAGACGGCGAAGGCCACGAAGATCTGCCGCCTGGCCCCCGCCAGGAAGGTGAGAGCGTAGTAGAGGCCATAGCGGCGGCGCAGGATCATGTGCTTGTGCTGGGCCACGCGTTCCGGCACATGAGGCCAGCGCAACCAGGCCAACACCGCCAGGATCAGCAGCAGCAGGCCACCGCCCAGCATCAGGCTGCGTTCCGACAAGCGGCCGGAGAGCAGAAAGGCCGCTCCCGTGGCCACCACACCGGCCAGACCCGTCCAACTTCCCAACTGACCCAGAAAAAGGGGCAGGCGATCCTTGGGCATGTGCTGCAGTGCCAGACTTTGGGCCAGGGTCTCAAAGGCGTGAAAGCCCGTGCTCATCACCAGGGTGGTGAGCAGGATGCCACCGTAGCTGGGCAGGAATCCAGTGACGGCCACGCCCAGACCCATGGTGGCGGCGGCCATCACCGCCAGGCGATGCTCCGGGGCCAGGCGCAGGAGCAGCACCACCAGCACGGCCAGCAGGCCCGGTACTTCGCGCAGGCCTTGTATAAAGCCCATCTGGGTGGCGGTGATGCCCGCCTCTTCCACGGCGAAATTGTTGAACACGCCGCGCCAGGACTGGAAGGCCACGAAGGAACCCACGCCCAGCAGGATGAGGAAGTGGCGCATGCGGCGCATGTGGGGATCCGTGTCCTCCACCCGGGGAACCAGCCGATGGAAAATGGCGGACAGGCTCATGGGACCCGGACAGCGTTTGCGGATGGGAAGGTGGGCGGCATGGGCTCTCCTGGCGGACCGCTTCCTGCGGAATCTTGGACAACGGGGTGCCGGCCTTTCATGGCGAAGGGCCGGCCCGCGGCGCGGAGGAGCACCTTCTAAGCCATGCGGGGCGCGCCGGGCGGCATGAAAGTAGCCCATTCGCGCCTTAATCCTACTTTCGGCGCGGAGGTGGAAATGGAAATCGTCCCCCTGGCCATTCCCGATGTGCTGCTCATCCGGCCCCGCGTCCATGGCGACGAGCGGGGCTTCTTCGTTGAGGTGTGGCAGCAGGAGCGCTACGCCGCCGCAGGCATGGGCCCTTTTGTGCAGCTGAACCACAGCCGCAGCGCCACGGGCATTCTGCGCGGCCTGCACTTCCAGTGGGAGCGCCCGCAAGGCAAACTGGTGCGTCTGGTGGCAGGTCGCATCTTCGACGTGGCGGTGGACCTGCGGCCGGAATCCCCCAGTTTCGGCCAGTGGGTGGGCCACACCCTGGACGCCGCCAGCCAGGAGCAGCTGTGGATTCCGCCACGCTTCGCCCATGGTTTCTGCGTGCTGGAAGGCCCGGCGGATTTCGAGTACCTCTGCACCCAGCCCTTTCTGGCCCATGCCGATGCGGGCATCCGCTGGAATGATCCTCGACTGGGTGTGGAGTGGCCGCTGACGGATCCCTTGCTCTCCCACCGCGACCAGGCATCGCCCCTGCTGCACGAAGTGGAGGACCAGCTGCGGCAGCGCTGGACCCTTTGACCCAATCGCCACGCAGTGGCATCTTCAAGCCAGGCGGAACTCTGCGGAGCCACCGTCACTCTTTTCCAGCATCGCGTTGTAGGGGTGCCGTAACCGGCTGAGAACAAACCCTCCGAACCTGATCCGGATAATGCCGGCGCAGGGAACAGCGGATTTCCTTTCCACAGCCCCCATGTTGCGCGCCCTTTCTCTTCACAAGGAGGAAGGCATGTCTCGATTGGCTTGTCCCGCACTGGCTGCGGGTCTGTTGTTCCACTCTGTCCTGGCCGGCGCCGCGCTGGTGGGCGGCCAGATCCTGGACGAAGGGGGAAAGCCCCTGGAGGGCGCCCGCGTCCAGCTCCTGGATCATGGCCCTGGCACCCTTAGCGACGCCCAGGGCCGCTTCCAGCTGCGCGCGCCGGATGGTGAGGCCGTGTGGTTGCGCATCAGTCGCATGGGCTACGCCACCCGAAGCCTGAAAGCCGACACGGCTCTTCTGGAAATCCGCCTGGAGAGCAGCCTGCTGGAGGGCGTGCCCGTCACGGTCTCTGCCGGGCGCGTGGGACTGGCCAGTGGAGTCACGCACAGCAATCTGGGCAAGGAGGAACTGCGCCTGGCCCATCAAGGGCAGGATCTGAGCCTGCTGCTGGAGGGCACGCCATCCCTCATCACCACCAGCTACTCGGGCACCAGCATGGGCTACAATGAAATCCGCCTGCGCGGCTTCGACCAGAAGCGCGTGGAAGTGCTGGTGAATGGCGTGCCCCTCAATGATCCGGAGGACCACTATGTCTACTGGGTGGATCTGCCGGACATGGGCAGCAGCCTGAAGGATGTGCAGGTGCAGCGCGGCGCGGGCACGGGCATCTATGGCGGCAGCAATTTCGGCGGAAGCGTGAACCTGCTCACGGAGGGGGAGGAGGAGGCCGGTGTGCGTCTGGAGAGTGGCGCAGGATCCTTCAACACACGCCGCCACAGTCTGGCCTGGTCCAGCGGGCTTCTGGAAAAGGGCTGGCAGCTGGATGCGCGCTGGAGCCAGCTGGCCACCGAGGGCTTTCGCCAGGCCACGGCCGTGGACATGTGGGGCGCTTATTTCTCCGCCCGCCGCGTGCTGCCTCATGGATCCCTGCGCCTGACCCACTACACGGGCCATGAACTGACCCACACCGCCTGGGAGGGCGTCACCCTGGCCCAATTGCGGGGCCTGGACGGACAACCCAGAAATCGCCGCCAGAACAATGACGCCGCCTACGCCAACAGCATTGACGACTTCCAGCAGCCTCACAGCGAGGCTTGTCTGGAGTGGATCCTGCCTGACGCATCCGAGCTGGAGGCCACCCTTTACCATGTGGATGGCAGCGGCTTTTACGAGACCCTGAAGACAGCGCGGGATCCGTTGGCCTATGGCTTGCCGCTGCCCGCGGACGGCGGCACCGTTGATCTGGTGAACCGCCGCTTCATCGACAAACGGCACAGCGGCTTCACCGCCTTTCATCGCCGCCACTTTGGATTCGGACGCCTGACCCTTGGGCTGCACGGCTACACCTACGACGCCCAGCACCATGGCCGAGTGCTGTGGGCCAGTCCGCTGCCGGCAGGGGAAGTGCCGGCGGGCCGTTACTACACCCATGCCGCCGCCAAGGAGCGGGGCGGCCTTCACGCCTCTTTGGAGCATGCCCTGGCGCCAACTTGGGTGGCCACCGTTTCCCTGGCGGCCCAGGCCTCGCGCTATGCGCTGAGGCAGGAGCGCGGCCTGGCCTTCCCGGACAGCCTGCTCAACCGCTTCGAGGACCGTCACTTCTTCGTCAATCCCAGTCTGGCGCTGGTGTGGACGCCGCAGGATGGCCTTTCCTTTTCCGGCAGCGCGGCCCTGAGCCGGCGCGAGCCCAGCCGCAGCGAATACTGGGATGCCTGGCAAGGCCCCGACGACCGGGGCGCACGGCCCATGTTCGCCCAATGGCGCCGTCTGCCTGATGGTGGCCTGGAATGGAGCAATCCTCTGGTGAAGCACGAACGCATGCTGGACCTGGAAGTGGGAGCCGCGTGGCGGGGCCGCCAGCACCAGCTGGGAGCCAATCTCTACTGGCTGGACATGCGCGATGAGATTGTGGCCTTTGGCGGCATGGATGAGGAGAGCCCCGTGCGCGGCAATGCTCCGCGCAGCCACCACGCGGGCTTGGAACTGGAAGGGCGCGCCCGTGTCCTGGCAAGCCTGGAGGTGGGCGGCAACGCCAGTTTCAGCCGTAGCGTGATAGACGAACTCACCCTGCATGAACTGCGCTACAACGCCGACTGGTCCACTCGCGTGGTGGATCGGGACATGTCCGGCAACCCGGCGGCCTTGAGTCCGGATCTGGTGGCCAACTTGTGGCTGGACTGGCGGCCCCTGGCGGGTGTCGTCCTGCGTCCCCGCCTGCAGCATGTGGGCGCGCAGTTGCTGGACACGGGTGGTGAGGAAGCCTGGTCCGTGCTGGATCCCGCCCTCATCGAAGCCAATTGGTTGACCAGCCAGGGCGAGGTGCGACACCGGCACAGCCTGGACGCCTGGACAAGCCTGGGTCTGGATGCGCGCTGGAGCCTGAACCTGGGCGAAGTGGATGTGGAGCTAAGTCTGAAAGGCGAGAATCTTTTGGACCGTGACTACGAAAGCTCCGGCTACTGGAACGATTGGGTGGATGCGGATGGCGACGGCCTTTACGAGCCCCAGCCCGTGCTCTACCCGGCGGCGGGACGCAACTGGATGGTGGGCCTGCGCCTGGCCCTGTAGCTGAAAAAGCGCAGGCGACCCGGACAGGGATGTCCGAGCCGCCTGCAAACACACAGCAAAAAGAGGGGTCGTGTCAGTGGGGCGTGGCCGTTTGCGGCCCACCCAGCGCCCGATCCACCGTGCGGATCAGGTCCGCCATGCCGAAGGGCTTGGGCAGGAAGGCCACCGCGCCCTGGCTAAGGGCCTGGTCTTCCTGCCAGATCTCCGTGAAGCCCGTGGTCAGGATCACGGGGACATTCACATGCCGTCCACGCATGGCTTTCAACAAACCAATGCCGTTCAGCCGGGGCATCTGGATGTCGCTGAGCACAAGCTGGAAGCGCTCACGCTCCAGTCGGTTCAGCCCCACCATGCCATCCGGCGCCTGGCACACCACATATCCGCAGCTTGCCAGCATGTCCGCCATGATCTCTCCCAGTTCCCGGTTGTCCTCCAGCAGGAGGATCTTCGTCAACTGATTGCCCACATGCCCGGGTTGGGGATGGATTAGGTTCACGAAGCTGTTCAGGGTCTCCTGGGGAAAAATCCGCTCCAATGCGTCCAGGGGACCCAGGTCCTGGGGAAAGGCATGGTTTCCAAAGAACAGGCTTGCCACTTCCAGCAATTGATCCAGGCGGCTTTCCACCTTGCCTTCGCGCCAGAAATAGTGCAGGAAGCTGGCCGAGTATAGCAATGCAAAGCTGTGGACAAAAGCGCCGGCAGGCTCAAGACGCAAATGGGCACACATTCCCTGGATGTCCACTTCCAGCCGGGCATCCTCGCCGCCCAGCCGTCGGACAAGGGCGGCGGACAAGGCGGCGGCGAAGAAGGCCAGATCCACAATGCGCCCGGACTCCCCATGTTGCAGAATCAGCGCCCCGGTGCTGGCCTCCACCTCACTGCCCAGGCCTTCCAAAGTGGGCAATTGCTGGCCGTCCGCGTCCTTCAGGTGGTTCAGGTGGGCAACGGCGCCAGCCAAAAAGGCCGGATCCGTGACCAATCCCGCCTTGAAGACGAGTTCCAGCGCGCTGCAGCCCACCTCGTCCGGGGGAAGGGTGCGCAGGCTCTCAAACATGGGAAGTGGCGCTTTTCACAGGCACTTCATCGGTCATTCCACCGCACATCTTAAGCCCGGTGTTCAGGGCAACAGCTTGCAGCCGGGCAGGGCATCCTCTACTTTCAAACGGCAAAATCGAGGCCGGCATGCACTCTTTCAGCAATCTGCGCGTGGTGGAGCATCCGCTCATCCTCCACTACCTCTCCCACCTGCGCCACCGGGACACGCCCACCGAACTCTTCGCCAAATGTGTTGAGCAGGTGGCGGCCTTGCTGGTCCCGGAGGTGACGCGGGATCTGGAGCTGGAGCCGGTGTCCATTCCCACTCCGCTGGAAACCTGTTCCTGCCACCGCATGGCCCATCCGGTGGTGCTGGTGCCCATCCTGCGGGCGGGGCTTGGCATGGTGCCCGGCTTCAAGCACCTGCTGCCGGAAGCCATGGTGGCCCACCTGGGCCTTTACCGGGATGAAGTCAGCCTGGAGCCGGTGGTTTACTACAAAAAGCTGCCGCCGGATTTGCGCGGGCGGGATCTCATTGTGCTGGATCCCATGCTGGCCACGGGAGGCACCGCCTGCGCCGCCCTTAGTTACCTGAAAGAGCGCCATCCGCGCAGCATCCGCATGGCGGGCCTATTGGCCGCGCCGGAAGGGGTGGCGCACCTGTTTGCCAATCATCCCGATGTCCCCGTGGTGGTGGCCGCCCTGGACAGGGAGTTGAACAACAAGGGCTACATCCTGCCGGGCCTGGGCGACGCGGGAGACCGCATGTTCGGCACCGAATTCTAAGCGCGGGACGGTGGCACTCTCTTCCTGCCTGTACATCCTGCTGGCCCTGTTCCTGCTGGTCAGCCCGCCTGCCCGCAGCGCCTGCCCGCCGGACACGCTCTTCGTTTCACGCGTCAACACCGCCGTGGAGGCCTGCATCCGTCAGGACTGGCCCAGGGCCATGCGCATCATGAACCGCCTGGTGGAAGAGGCCCCGTGGCATCCCGCGCCCTGGTTTTTCCGCGCCACCGTGCACAACTACCGCATGACCGATGAGGAGAGTTTCCGTTGGGAGCGCCCCTTCCTGGCGGATCTGGACTCGGCCCAGGCACGCATCTCCTGGCTGGCGGCACATGCGGACCGCCGCGTGCCCGCCCGCACCCGGCGCTACCTGGAGGGCAATGTGGCCGCCTGGCGCGCCTACCACGCCGGACGGCGCGAGCAGTATCCCACGGCGCTGCGCCAGGGCCTGCGGGCCTCCTCCACCTGGGAGGAGCTGTTGAAGGACTGTCCGGAGTGGGCGGATTTGGAGCTGGGCCTGGGCAATCTGCGCTTCTGGACCAGCGTGCGCCTCAAGCGTGTGGATTGGCTGCCCTTCGTGGAGGATCGCCGCGTGGAGGGCATGCGCCAGGTGGAGCGGGCCAGGCGCGAAGGTCTTTACAGCCCCTGGCTGCCTGCCGCCAACCTGTGCTGGATCTACCTGGAGATGGGCCAGCCGGAGAGCACGCTCAGCCTGTGTCGCCAAGCGTTGGAACGCTTCCCTGGCAGCCGCCTTTTCCTCTTTCCCCAGGTGGACGCCCTGGAAGCCCTGGGCCGCTGGAAGGAGGCCGATGCCTGTTGCAGGAGCATCGAGACCAGCCTGGCGGCGGACAGTTGGCCCCAGCGTGTGAACAAAGTGCTGGTGCTGGAGAAGCGCAGTTCCCTTGCGGCGAAATCCGGCGATGCCGCGCAGGCCGCCCGTCTGTCCCGCCAGGCATTGTCCCTGCCTTTGGAACCCCAGGAGCGGGAGCGCTTGAAGGAGAAGCTGGAGCTTTTGCGTCGCCGGGCCCGCTGATTACTCCACGATGAGCTTGCCCGTGGCCTCCGCCCGCGCACCCGCCTGGCGTTTCACCACATACTGGCCGTCCTCGTCCAGCAGGCTGTAAACCACTTCCGGCAAGGGCAGGCTAAGGCGGTACAAATACACGCCCCGCGCCAGCGCCTCCCCGTGGTCATTGCGCGGACGCCACTCCTCCGTCCAGCAGAAGCCGCCCTGGGTGCTGAGCGCCAGCCTTTCCCGCGCCACACGCCGACCCTTCACCGTGTACACCTGCAACTCCACCGGTTCCGGTTCCAGATTGAGCGCGCCCTGCAACTGGAAGGTGAAGCGCGTGCTCTCGCCCACCGGGTTGGGGTGGTTCACCAGCTCCACCAGCTGGGCGCTGCCGCCTCCCAGAAGCTGAAACTCCGCCTCCGCATAACCCGGATTGTTGAAGTTGTCGAAGGCGCGGGCCCGCAGGCGATGCCGGCCCGGCTCCAGCAAGGGAAGCTCCAGCCGCGCCTCACCGCTGGTCCAGCTGCCGCGCTCATACTCAAAGGTGGCGCTAAGGTCATGGGGCGCGCCGCCATCGATCTCCACCTCGATGCGGTGGCCAATCTCCCCGGTCAGGTTCACGCCGCTGCTGTCGTGGATGAAGAGCACCACTGAGGAGTTGGGCGCCACCCAGTCCTCCTCCCGCCACTGGGGCCCATTCAGGGCCAGGCGCAGCGTGGGGGCCTGGCCATCCACACCGGGGGCGGGATTGATGGCCAGTGGTGGCTGGGCGAAGACGCGGCCGTCGCCATCATCTCCTACAGCTGTCTGGCCCTGGTAGTAGAAGTGCAGCTGGGCCGGGCGGCTGGAGGCGCCCACATCGGCGGGAACCACAAAGCGCGCCTGGGCGCGGCCCTCCTCCACATCCATGGCGCCTGAAAAGAGCAGGGCGCCGGGGCTTTCATAATCCAGTTCGATGCCCAGGTCGATGTTTCCATCGGTGAGAGGATCGTAGTGGTGCGTGCGCAACACCGGCGCCTGCCGCACCCGCAACACGCCCTGGCCGCTGGCCACCGGCACCACGGAACCGGCGTCGCCCGTGGCCAAATCCAGTCCAGCCAGCACATGGCTGAACAGCGTGTCCGACGGCACGCCACCGCTGCTCATGGCCTCCAGGCTGCCTTCGCCCAGGGGGAAGGCGGGTTGCAGGCTGGGATCCCCCAGCCACACATACTTGCGACGATTGCTGTCATAGCCTTCGTTCTTGGCCAGACGCACGGCCTCACCCATGGCCAGGTGGCGGCCGCTGGTCGCGTCGCGGCTGAAAAACACGGTGAAGAGGTCGTCCACGAAGTTGAGGTTGCTGAAGCCGCCCGTCTTGCGCGTGGCGGCCAGCACGCCAATGGCGCCTCCCTCCTCCATGTTCACCAGTTGCTGGGGAAAGGCTTCGCCAATGGGCAGGTCCACCTCCGCCCATGAGCAGGTGGCGGCAATGAACACAGCAGGCTTTCCGTTGCCCTGCAGGAGCGG
This sequence comes from uncultured bacterium, assembly GCA_903910645.1. GTDB lineage: Bacteria > CAIWAD01 > CAIWAD01 > CAIWAD01 > CAIWAD01 > CAIWAD01. The sequence continues at coordinate 12,198 of CAIWAD010000124.1, forward strand.
AAAGTGGCGCGGCGCATTGAAGATGTATTCGTGGGTCCAGGTGGTGTTGTTGCCATGGCCCAGGAAGTTCACCAGGCCCACGCCCTCGTTCAGGGCCTCCACCAGACGCGCCTCCGCCAGAGGTTTCTCCATCACGCGCACCGCGGGATTGTAGACGCTGGGATATTCGAAGCTGTAAAGGCGCTGGGTCTCGAAGGCCGCCGGGACATGAGTCTGGATCAGCTCCTCCGTGTCCTGGCTGTGGGTCATTTCGAAGCCCGTCACCTCGTTGTTCTCGCCGTGCTCATCGTCGGCCACGAAGAGCAGGCGATTGCGCCAGGCACCGGCACTGGCGATGGTGCCATAGGCCGCCAGCTTGGCCGCATAGGCGCGCACATCGTCCACGCTGTTGGCGGGCAGGCGACCCAGGGCCATGTCCAGACGCGAGCTGCTTTCCAGCTGCACGAACCAGTCGTCGATCATGGGATCCGCGTCGCTGGTGGAGGTGCTGTAAAGGTACCAGGCCGGCATGCGGGCGGGCATGCCGCCCTCCACCAGACCGCGCCAGTCGTAGTGCCCGTTGCCCACCAACAGCACATGCTCCGCCGGATCCGCCGCGTTCAACCACTCGTGGCGCAGGAAATTGCGCAGGGCGCCGGGGTCGGGCACGCCGGCGTTGAACTCATCGTAGATGTCCTCCAGGTCCACCAGGCGGGCAGGGACTCCAGCGGCGCTGCGCACAGCGACAATCTCTTGTGCGGCATCATGGAATACGCGCGGCGCAATCACCACAAGGCGGCTGCTGCCCGCCAGGGACTTCAGGTCGGGCATGGATGCCAGGCTTGCGCCGGTGGGCGTGCGCAGGGCGCTTTCAGCAGCACCGAAGTAACGACGCGCCCGCCCCGCCCCGCTGGACAGGGCCTTCACACGATCCACCACGGTTGCATTCCGCGTGACCCGCAGACTGTCGTAGTCCGTCACATCCACCAGCCAGAACGAGGCTGGCACATCCTGCAGCTGCACCTGGTATGTGCCTGGCACGGCGGGAAGCTCGTAGGCCACGCGGCCATCCACGAAGCGTGCGGGGGCGTCGAAGGAAGGCATCAGCCAATTGAGCAGGATGGGCAGCCCCGTGTCCGTCAGGCGCTCAACGGCAATTTCCAGGCGGTTGCCCGCAAGGGAGACGCTGCCTTCCAGCTGGGTGCTGTGGGGAAAGCCCAGGGTAAGGGCCTGGCCATTGGCCTCCAGCGCCAGTTGATCCTGGCTCATGAGTAGGTCCGGGTAGAAGTCATACTCCAGGCGCAGGGTGGTGGCCCCGGACAGCGGCGCGTCAAAGGCATAGACGGCCCGCGTGCCCTGGCGGAAGACATCGCCAAAGCAGGCCCTGGCGGAGCTTTCACCATAGCCCTTGTGCTGGTTCAGCAGGCCGCGCCAGCGCACGGCGGACAAGGGAAAGGGCGTTGCGCCGGAGGGATCGGCAATGGCATCCATGCTGCGGCCCGGCAGGACGCCGCCCACCAGCAGCCAGTAGACATTGGTGTCGGAGTAGAAATGGTCCTGCACGCCCATGCTTCCGGTGGAAAGGGGTGTCAGCGTGGAGGTCCCAGTGCCATGGAAAACAAGGCGCTCGCCGGACTCGAAGCGGCCGTCGCCATCGTGCTCGCGGATGATGGGAATCTCGCGGGGGCGGAACTCGTTGTTGCGTGCGGCAGCGGGGGATTCGTCGATCATTTTCCCGCCAAAACCGTAGAGCTTGATGGTCCCCGGATCCAGCGTGGCGGGATCCAGGCCCCAGCTGCTCAACTGGGTGGCCGAGATCTGGTAGAGCCCTTCTTCATCAATGGGGATGCGCACCCAGCTGTGGCCGTCCCAAGCGCTTTCGCCATCCCGGGCGGCCAGGCGCGGCCGGGTGGCCCAGCGCGCCGCCTGCAAGGGATTGAGCAGGCCGGCCTGCAGCTCCGTCTGCGTCAGTCGGCTGGTGAAGCCAGGGCCTGACTCCACGCCGAAGTCCACGCGCAGGCGCAGGGCGCCCACCAGACTGGCGGATGCGCCTCCGTCCCGCACCAGCTCCAGAGTCATCTCCAGCACATCCAGGTCGCCCAAGGGCACACGCTGCCATTGCAGCACCGGCTGTGGATTGGCGCCCTCCAGACCACTCCCGGCCAAGGGTCCCGCGCAGCTGCGCGTGCTAGCCTCCTCCACCTGGACACGGGGCGCGGCCCCCGGCGGAAGCGCCACGCGCAAGCGGCGGCGGGGCAGGTCGGGATCACTGCAATGGGCTGCGCGCACCAGGCTTCCCGATGGAGCGGGAACAATGTCCCAGCGTGGTTCCAGCACAAGCTCCATGCCGGAAGAGTCCAGGCGCAGGATGCGCACATCGTCATGAAGACGCTCCAGGCCTGCCCGCGCGGGCAGGCAGACGCCCAGGCCCAGCAGCACGGCAAGGAGGATGGTGATGCGGTGGCTCATGCGGCACTCCCAGGGGGCGATAAAGGCCCCTTCAGCGGCATCAGAATTGAAGACGGGCGAGGACCGGCCGATGGTCGGATCCCGCCAATCCCAGCACCCGGGCGTCCCGGCTGCGCACACGGCTTGTGTGGAAGATGTGGTCAATTTTCACATCCAGCTCGCTGGTGATGTGAAAGGTGCCCTGACTCCAATCCCAGGGCCGAAAGGCGTCATGATAAGTGCCGTGCAGGATGCGCCAGGCGGCGGACAGGGGAAAGGTGTTGAAGTCCCCGGCCACCACCAGCGGCCCATCCTTGAGGGGGGCCAATCGATCCAACAAATCCTGGCTCTGCAGTGTGCGCAGATTCTCGCCCGCCAGCTCCGCGCTCAGCATGGCCCGTTTGCCGTTCAGGTGGATGTCCGAATTGGGCATGTGGACGGTGGCCACCTGCAGGCTTCGGCCCTCCACATCTACATCCACCAGTCCCACCAGCCGACCCTCGCCGTTGGGCATCAGCGGGTGCTCCTGCTTCCCTTTGATGGGAAAGCGGGAGTAGATGGCCATGCCCATGCTGTAGGCCTCGGTTTGGGCGTGGTTGTAGGAAAAGAGCGCCTCGTGCGTGTATCCCATGGCGCGCAGCTGGAATCGGACCTCTTCACCACGCCGGGACACGGGGAACTCCTGGAAGCAGAGAATGTCCGGATCCACCGAACGGATGCCGTCCAGGATGAGCATCTCGGTGCTTTGGCCTTCCTCGGTGTGGAGCCCATGCAGGTTCCAGCTGAGCAGTGAGAAGCTGCTGCTCCCCTTTGGCGAGGTGAAAGGGAAGAGCCACAGGGTCGCCCAACCAAGGGCGGCCAGCACAAGCAACAGCAGGAGTTTGCGCACAGGTCGTCGCATTAGAGCATGATCTCGCCTTGAGCCACTCCCCGGCCTTTGAAGCCGTCCAGGAGCAGACAATCCTCACAATGGCCCTCCCAGGACACATGGTCCCAGGCCACGCAGCGCCGGGCGGTGGCGGGAAGGCGGCTGTCCTTTCCCAACGCCACATGCCGCGCGTCATCCCACCGGGCCTCAAGTTCCAGCCGCTTCAACAGATGATGGTAGGAAGGCTCCGCCCACAAATCCATGTGCAGGGCGAAGTAGCGATCCAAATGCCCCAGATCCACCCAAAGGCCATCGTCCCTGCCGGCCCACAAGGCCTGCCCACGCACGCTTCGACCTTGGCGGATCTCCTCCTGGAGAAAGGGGACCAGGTCCGCCTCCGTCCATGCGGACAGCCTTTCCCGCGCCGCACGGCTCCAGGCATGCACGCCGGTGAAGCCATGGGTGCTTCGTGCCCCATCCCGCAGGCCGGCCACGCGGCCAGCATGGCATTCCACCACCAGCGGACGACCGCCCAGGGCCAGGCAAAGACCTTCGTCCTCCACCTGGGCTGCGGCGAAAAAAGCAGCCAGGTCGCCATCGTGGACCACATCTCCATTCTGCACCAGCAAAGGTCCTGGCGGAAGCTCGCGCACCATGCGCGCAAGTCCGCCGCCCACGCCCAAGAGCCGGGGCTCGTGGAAGAACTGCAGCTCCAGGCCAGGGCGCACCTTCTGCCTGTGCTGAAGCCATGCCTCCAGGATGGGCGACAGGTGATGGCCGTTCACGCCCGCCACGCGGCATCCCGCCGCCTCCAGCTGGCGCAGTCCGAACTCCATCAGCGGAATACCGTGCAAGGGCACCAACGGTTTGGGACGCACCAGCGTAAGCGGAAGCAGGCGCGTGCCCAGGCCCGCCGCCAGCAGGATGCCCACCGGGGAATCCATCAGCGCACCTTCAGGGACAGAAGGCCCAGGAAGCCCAGGATGAGGGCGATGATCCAGAAGCGGATGACCACCTTGGTCTCCGCCACGCCGCGATGCTCGAAGGCGTGGTGGATGGGTGCGCGATAGAAGATGCGCCGCCCCAGGATGCCGATGCCAATCTTCTCCTGGATCAGCACGCTGGCTCCTTCCAGCACAAAGACGCCGCCCACGATGAGGAAGAGCACTTCCTGGCGCAGCATGAGCATCACGGCGGAGAGCAGGCCGCCCAGGGCCATGCTGCCCGTGTCTCCCATGAAGACCTGCGCCGGAAAGAAGTTGTACCACAGGAAGCCCAGACCGGCGCCGATGACCGCGCCGCTCAGCACGGCCAGTTCCCCCATGCCGGGCACATAGGTGAATTGCAGGTAGCCGCTCAGCACCTCGTTGCCCAGCACATAGGCGAAAATGGCGTAGACCATGAAGGAGATGGAGGCGGGCACCACGGCCAGGCCGTCCATGCCATCGGCGAAGTTCATGCTGTTGGAGACGCTCAGGAAGACCATTACCACCCATGGCACGGCCAGCCATCCCAGATCCAGCACCGGCCCTTTCACAAAGGGCAGCATGAGCTGGCTGCGCAAATCCTCCGGCAAGGGCGAGGCCGCGGAGATGAGCCAGACACCAAAAGCGGCGCCATAGGCCCCCTGTAGCCCGAGTTTGGACAACTGGGAAAGGCCATGCTTGCCGCTGCCACCCTTCAGCTTGCCCCAGTCGTCCAGCATGCCCACGCCGCCAAACCACAACAGGGCCGAGACCGCCGCCCAGGCGAATGGGCTGTCCGGGGTCAGCCACAACAGGTAGCCACCCAGGATGGCCAGGATCATCATCAGGCCGCCCATGGTGGGAGTGCCTCGCTTGTTGGAGACATCAATGACCCCGTAATCCTCCACCACATCGCGGATGCGCTTGCGGTGCAGGAAAAGGATCACCCGGCGGCCGATGAGCAGGCTTACAAGGAAAGTGGTCAACGCGGCCATCACGGCGCGGAAAGTCAGGTAGTGCACCAGGCGCAGGAAACCGGGGCCGCCCAGCTCCTCACGCAGGAGGTCCGCCAGCCAGATCAGCATGTTTCCTCCGCTTTCTGGCCGGCCAGATCCCGCATGGCCTGTTTCAAGGGAAAGCGTGGGCGGAAATGTGTGCTGGTGAGCAGGAAGCTGTCCAGCTCGCCTTTCAGATCCGCCAGGGGAAGCTCGCCACCATGCACGCGCAAGTCCAGCGCCCGGATGGCCGCCTCACGCACGCGGCAATTGGCGTGTCGCGCCAGTGGCAGAATCCACTCCCGCCAGGATGCGGCCGGCATGCAGGCCGCCCACCACCACGCCACGGCCTGCGCCTCCTCGAAATTGCCCTTGAGGCGGAAGCGGGCCATGTGCCGCACCACAGCCTCCGTGGCCTCAGCCTTCAGGACCCCCAGGCTGCGGATGGCCTCCACCCGCGCTTCCCAGTAGGGATCCTTCAGCGCCGCTCCCAGCACGCGCGCCGAATCCGCCGTCAGCGGCAATTCCGCCAGGGCCGTGCACAGGTTGCGGCGGATGAAGCCGTTCTGACGGTGGCGCTCGCCCATCAGGCGTGGCAGCAAGCCAGGCCTTCCCTTGTCCTCCGCCAGACGCACCAGCAGGGGCAGGGCATCCTGAAGCCCAAGGCGGCCCGCCAGTTTGATGCCGGCGTTGCGTTCCAGCCAGGAAGGACTGCAGAGGGCCGCCAGACAGCGGTATTCCACATAGCGCACATCGTGGGGATCCGTCAGGCGCGGCAGCCGCTGCAGAAGCTGTTCCGTGCCCAGACGCTCCAGCGTGGCGCCCGCGGGCACCTGCCCCGCGCCATCCAGGGTCGGCAGCGTGCCAATGGCCAGCACCGAGGCCAGCCGACCCAAGCGCTCGCGGGCATCGGCGTGGAAACCGGATCGCGCGCCGCGCGAGAGCCCCTCCCGACGCTCCTTGTCCTCCAGCAAGGCCAGCAAGGCTTCCAGCAGACGCTCCGGCCGCACACCCGCCTCGATGCCATGGCCCTCCACCAGTGGCTCCTCCAGCAGCAACTCCGCGGCTCCCGCGCGCTCCGCGCTACGGGCATTGGCCGTTTGGTGGTCTCCCGGAAGGCCCATTTTGGGAATCAGCAGTGCGGGCCGCCCCATGGCAAGCAGTTCAAAGATGGCGCCTGCGCCAGCCCGGCAACACACCAGATCCGCCGCTCCATAGGCCAGCTGGATGCGGTCGAAATAGGGCCTGGCGTGATACAGGGGCGCCAGCTCCGCCCAGTCGGGAACTTCACGAAACAGGCGGCCCAGCTGTTCGGCGTGCTCCGCGGTGGCGTCCCATGCCGTTCCCGCCGACATGCCGGTGCCGTGCAGCACCTGGATGCCCTTGCGCAGGAGTTGGGGCAGGATGTGGTACAAGGCGCGGTTGATGGCCCGGGCCCCCTGGGATCCGCCGAAGACGAACAGCACGGGGCGGGCGGGATCCAGTCCCAGTTCGCGGCAGGCTTCCACGCGGTCGGGCAGCTGCTCCAGCCCCGCACGCACGGGATAGCCCACGGTGTGGGTGCGGCAACCCGGCAAATGGCCGGCGGACTCGGGGAAGGTAAGGGCCACCAGATCCGCCACGCGGCCCGCCATGCGGTTCATCAACCCGGCGCTGGCGTTCTGCTCATGGATGAGAATGCCGCAGCGCAACAGGCGCAGTTTGCGCAACAGCGCGGCGGCGAAAACCGTGGGCGCGGCGGCGTAGCCTCCGGTGGCCACCACCACCTGCGGCCGGAAACGCAGCAGGTGCAGGGAGGCCTGGGCCACGCCCAGGATCAGCTTCGCAATGAAGAGGGGAAGGCGCGGCGAGCGCAGTCCGGGAAAACCCACGGCGGGGGCGGACTGAAAGGGCAAGTCCAGCTGGCCGCTCTCCTGCAAGCCGCGCAGGATGCGCTCCTCCGCCCTTCCGCGCGTGCCAATGTACAGGCCCTTCCACGAGCCATCCGCCAGCAAGGCCTGGGCCACCGCAAGCGCCGGGTAGACATGTCCACCCGTCCCGCCGCCAGTGAACACCACCCGCTTCACGCGTGGGCCTCGCGCAGGCGATCCAGCGCGCCGCCCTGGACTTCGCGCCGGGCCGCGTCGCACACCCGGCGCAACTCCGGACAATTGTGGAAGGCGGGGTTTTCCAGCAGCTCCAGCAGGTGATCCAGCGCCGTCGGCACATGCTGCAGGAACCACCACTTCCCTTTCACCCGGCTGAGCAGGCCATAAGCGCCAAGGGCCTGCATCATGCGATGGGCGGCCACCAGCGGGTATAGAGCCAGAAAAGAGGCGGCGCTCTCCAGTCCGCGCTCCTCGCGGCGAAGGGCGTAGCCCTCCAGCAGCTGGGCCCGGGTGGCGGAAGGCAGCCGCAGGTAGGGATCGTTGATGAAGGAGGCCACATCGTACTGTGGCGGACCCAGGCGGGCGCCCTGGAAGTCAATGATGCGCCAGCGTCCCGCCGTGCGCAGCACATTGGTGCTCTGGAAATCCCGGAAGAGGATGCCCCAGCGCGTCTGGGTCTCCACTTGGCGCGCCAGCGCGTCGCACTCCGCATGGAAGGCCGCGCGGTCCAGCGGCAGGCCCATCAGGCCATCCACGAAACGCTCACGGAAATAGCCGGATTCCCACACCGTCATCAGCTCATGGTCATAGGGAAGTGCGTGGACGCGGCTTGGGTCGAATTGGCCGTGCAGGCCAGCCTGCAAATCCAGCAGAATCTCCAGCACCTCCGCCATCCACCGGGCGGTGAGTGGCGAGTCCCGACCTTCGCGCTCCACCATGGCCAGCAGGAGCTCGTCTCCCAGATCCTCCACCAGGTACCAGTGGGCGTCCAGATCGGCGTGCACCAGGCTGGGCCCATGTCCACCCGCCTCCTGGAGCAGACCGCCCACATACCAGAAGGAGTGGTTCTCGTTCAACGGCCCACCAAAGGTCTGGGGGGTGGGGTTCTGCACCAGCACCAGGCTATGGTCGCTGTCGCCGTGGGGCCAGATGCGGGTCATGACGCGGTCGCTGCCCCCACCCGGCATGTGCCAGGCGCGGGGCTCGCGATGTTCCAGGCCGGCCGCCGCCAGATAGGCCGCGGGCTGAAGGAGGGGATCGGGCATGCTCATGCCCGAAGGTAGGGCTTTGGCGCAAAGGAGTCTGTTGGGCCTGGCTCACCTGCGGGATTGGCGCACATGCGGTGGATGTGTTTTGAAGTCCAATGCCCAGGAGATCAGCGAGAATCCTCACACAGCGGAAGTGGCATGGAGCGCCAAGTAGCCAAGCCTTAGCGCAAGAGACTTAATCGTTGCACGCTGCGCCCATTGGGCGTTTCCAGCACCAGCAGATAAAGTCCGCCCGCCAGGCCTTCGCCATCCAGGCGCGTCACAAATGCCCCGGCGGGACCATTGCCTTCCACCAGACGCCGCACTTCCTGACCGGCCAGGTTGAAAAGGCGCAGGCTGCGCGTGCCGGCCTGGTGGCTTTCCCAACTGATCAGGGTGGAAGGGTTGAAGGGATTGGGCCAGGCCTCCAGCAGGGGGATTTCCGTGGCGCGGGGAGGCACCACCACCGGCGGCCCGGGCTTCACATCCGTTTCATCCACTTGCAGGGCCAGCGAGCAGGTCTGACCCCCCGCAATGGCGGTAAAGCCCACATTGGGTTGGGGAACCACGCATTGACCGTAAAGAAAATGCCCCCACGCCACCACGCTTCCGTCGCTCTTCAAGCCCATGCTGTGCAGGCTGCCACAAGCCACCGCCACAAAGTCTGTGTTGGGCTCCGGCACATCGCATTGCTGCCAGCCATTCCAGCCCCAGGCAACCACGCTGCTGTCCGCGCGCAAGGCCAGGTTGTGGTAGGGTCCGGCGGCGATGGCGGTGAAGCCCTCATTGGGGGAAGGCAGGTCGCACTGGCCGTACTCGTTGTTGCCCCAGGCCGCCAGAACTCCGCTCTGGCGCAAGCCTATGGTGTGCAGACCACCGGCGGCCACATCCCGCCAATTGGTATTGGATCCTGACACGGTGCATTGGCCCGCCGAGTTCAGGCCCCAGCAGGAAATCATGCCGTTGCTGCGCAGTCCCACGCTGTGGGCCGTGCCGGCGTCCACTTTCAGCCACCCCATGTTGGGGCCGGGCACCACGCATTGGTTGAAGAAATTCCATCCCCAACCCACGGCCGTGCCGTCCTGCCGCAGGCCCATGCTGTGGTTACCGCCCGCCGAGACCGCATTGAAGAGCGTGGCGGCAGGCACGGAGCACTGTCCGTAGCTGTTGTCTCCCCAGGCCGCCACCGTGCCGTCCTCGTGCAGGAGCAGGCTGTGGTACTCGCCCGTGTCCACGGCGCGGGCCCACTGACCCAGCCCGCCTGGCAGGCACTGTCCACGGGCGTTGTCCCCCCAGAGCAGGAGAGTGCCATCCTGCCGCAGGGCCAGGCTGAAGTTTCCGCCCGCGGCGATGAACACGCAATCCTGCGCCTCATCCGGCACGGCGCATTGGCCCAGGCTGTTGTCGCCCCACGCGGCCACCGTACCATCCTCCCGCAAGCCCAGGCTGTGTCGGGCGCCAGCGGCGATGGCGCTGAAGCCGCTGTTGGGCTCCGGCACCTGGCACTGGCCCTGCTCATCCCAGCCCCAGGCCACAATGGATGCATCCTGCCGCAGCAACAGGCTGTGGGCCTCGCCGGCGGCAAGGGCCAAGCCGCCGACGGCGTCTTCCGGCACCTGGCATTGGCCGTGGAGATCATTCCCCCAGGCCTGCACGCCTCCATTCTCCAAGAGCACCAGGCTGTGGAAGTGGCCCGCCGCCACGGCCCGGCAGGGTGGCAGGGAGTCCGGCACGGCGCATTGGCCTTCTGTGGACCTTCCCCAGGCCGCCACTCCGCCACTGTCCCGCAATGCCAAACCGTGGCCAATGCCGGCGGCCACGGCCACGAAGTGTTCGTTGGGCTCCGGCGTCAGGCATTGCCCCTGGGTGTTCCACCCCACTGCAAGCACGGTGCCATTGGCGCGCAGGCCAACCGTGAAGGCGTCCCCCGCCGCCACCTGAACCCAATGGGCATTGGCGCCAGGCAGGAAGCCTTGTCCCCAGGAGTTGTCTCCCCATACCACCATCACGCTGTCCGGCGTGATGCCCAGGCCGTGTCCCACGCCGCAGGCCGCCTGCGCAAGCCCGTGGGTCAGGCGCGGGGCCGGCACCAGCAGGGTGCCCCAGGCGCTCAGGGCCGCATGGTTCTGGGCAAGGGCAACAAGCGGCGCAAGTCCAAGCAGGCATCGCAGAAGGACGGTCATGACAACAGTTCCTGTAGGAGGGTCGGCTGTGTGTTTGCAGGGAGCTTAGCATGCGAAGGATGGGCTGACAAGGAGAACCCGCCGCCTCCTCATCATTAAAAGCCGGCCCCCCAGGTGGAGGGCCGGCTTGTCTTCGTGCCCGCGCAGGGAGTTGCTTGTCCCTGGAGCGCGGCAATGGAGCCCGCCGTCTATTGTACGGCGCGCACCTGGAATACCTTCATGCCCGTGGCGGGCAGCACAAGGGAAGTACCCGTCGTGCTTCCTTCCAGGGTCATGGTGGAGTAACCCGATGTGGAGCTGTAGACATTGTAGCTGACAGCCAGGGGCACGGCCGTCCAGCTTAGCACCGCCTGTCCGCCCGTGTAGGTGATGTCCAGTCCGGGGGCGCAGAGGAAGTTGTCCCAGGCCACCGTGGGCAGGGTCACCACGGGGGTGGCATCATCCAGGGTCAGGGCGCGGTTGGCAATGCCATTCTCCCATTCCCAATTGGTGCCGTCCATGGTGTGGGTGAACTTGTACTCCACATCAAATGCCGTTCCGGCGGGGAAGACCACCGTGCCCGTCCACACGCCGTCGGCATCGCCATCGGCCAGGGCATTGGAGCCGCCCGTCCAGTCCAGGGGAGCGGCACTGCCTTGCACGGCCACGCCCGTCACGCCGCTCATGCAACCCATGTTCACGGCGAAGTCCACGCTGACATCCACCGTGGTGCCCACGGGCGGGGTCCAGTTGTTCCACAGGTCGGCGTCAAGCAGCATGAAACCGTTGTCGGCCATGCACAGGAAACGGTTGGGAGTGTCTTCCCAGCTCCACACCGTGCCGTTGCTGCGGGTGAACTTGTACTCACTGGTGTTCACGGTGCCAATGGGGAAGCTGACCGTGAGGGTGTAGACGCCGTCGTGGTTGAAATCGTTCATGGGCCGGCCGCCGGCGGTCCAGTTCAGCGGAGCGCGGCTGCCCTGCAGGGAGACGCCACCCGAATAGCTGGCGGGATCCTGGTTGCGCATGTCCACGGCGAAGACCACCTGCTGCTGGGCCACCAGGGGATGCTCGATGCAGGGACAGACCTCCTGGTCGTTCCAGTAGCCCATGTAGCTGCCTTCCGTGGCGCCCAAGTCAATGGTGTACTCGCGGTTGGCGAAGGGACCGCCCGACAGGGATTCCCAGGCGGTGCCATTGCGGAACTTGAACTCGATGGTGGTGGCGGAGCCAGCGGGCCAGGCGATGTCGGTGCTGTAAAGTCCACCGCCCACCGGGGTCATGGCCTGATAGTTCCAGCCGTTAAAGGAGCCGGAAATGCCCGGGCCGGGGCCATCGGGGGCCACGCAATGGAAGTCGCCGGTCACATGCAGCACGAAATTCTCCGTGGTGGCCTGCTGCACCAGATAGTAGGCCGGAGAGACTGCATTGAAGGTTCCCATGGGACTGCCCGGACGAGCCGTGAACTCCGCCGCGCCGTCGCCATCGGCGAATTCGCAGTAGAAGAACACGCTGTCACCGGTCAGGGCGCTCACGGGGATGTCGGCGAAGTACTCGTCCATGGGCGTGTAGCAGTCGCCGATGTTCAGGGTCATGGGCAGAGATGTGAAGCTGCCTTGTCCCTGGGCGCGATAGTAGAAGGTCTCGGTCATGTCGGCGCACTCCGTGCTGTCGCACATGCCGGTGCAACCGGTCTTCAGGGCGCGGGCATAAACGCGGACGGCGTTGCCGTTGGGCACCGTGTCGCCGTTCTCCTGCCACTGCAGGTAGCTCTGCTCCACCAGGGCCGCCGCCGGCTGGGCCAGGACGGCCAGCAGGGCAGCCACTGCGGAAAAGTGAAGGACTTTCATGGGACACCTCTAGTTTTGTGGGTGATTCACAAGCCTGTGCCGACGGCGGTGACCACGAAGCATGCGCCCGGGCCCGCCACCGGCAGAGAATGACTGGTTCCGCCCGTTTCCGCCAGGGGGGCGCCGGAGGGCGCGTCCCAGGGATGGGCCAATTGATGGATGCGATAGGAAATGGCTCCCGGCACCACCGCCCAGCTGAGAAGCACGGTTCCATCGGGCTGCACCGATGCGCTCAGCACCGGCGCGGCGGGCGCCACCGCCACGGGATTGTTGGGCGCCACGCCCATGAGCGGCATGGGTCCGGCCAGGGGTGGCTGGGCGAAGGTCCACCAGCTGTTCAGCGTGACATTGGTGCCCACGGGATTGGCCTGGGGCCAGGCCACCACCGTTACCTGGTTGTTCTCCTGGGTGAAGTGGGCGCACAACGCCAGGCCCACGGGGTTGCCCAATTCGCTCCAGGGGATGCGCAGCTCCGTCAGCGTGTTGCCCGTCCAGCCCTCGTAACTGAGGCCCGTGTGGGTGCCGAACTGGCGGTAGGTCCAGGCGCCGGCACTCCATCGGTTGATCTGCATGCTGTTGCCGCCGCCCTCCACCGCCACGCAGTATTCGGGGCGATGGGCCGTGGTGTAGCCCACACGGCTCCATGAGTCACGCGTGGCGCCGCTTCCCGCCACCAGATCCGTGTCGATGCCAAGAAAGAAATCCCCCAGGGAAAGGGCGCGACCGTGCCAGCCCACATAGAGTGCCTGGCTGTCCCAGGTAAGGAAAAGGCTGTCGCTGCGGGATTCCATCAGCTCCGTGGAAGGGATGAAGTCCCAGGTGCCATCCACCAGCACGCTGTGGGGCGTTGTGCCGTTGGGCACAGTGAACGCCGCCGTGTCGGCGGCGGGATCCACCAGATTCCCGGCCACATCCCGCACACCCACGGCGCGCAGGGAGCCGGACATGCCGCCGCTCAAGCCCGACAGCCTTAGATAGACCCGCCGCGTGTAGGCCTGGCGCTCCGCTGACAGAAGGGTGACACCGCCCGGGAAGCCGCTCAGTTGCCAGCTGCCGGCAAGTTCCGCGCTGACTTCGTCCACGGCCTCATTGAAATCCACCACGGCAATGTTCGGGGCAATGAAGGCCGCCGTGCCCACCACCTGGGGGCCCTTCACATCCAGGTCCGTGGCAGCCAGGTCAAGAAGCTCGGGCACTTGTCCCTGTGCGTTGGGAGCCGTGCTGCGTCCGGCATAGAAGAGATAGCGGAAACGCCCGTCGCCGCGAATTTCGTCACCCTTCACCAGGGTGCCCTGGAAGTCCGAGGAATGCAGGGCGCCACCGTTGCCCAACACCAGCGCGGCCGTCCAGCCGGTGGTGGTGTTGCGCTGGCCCATCCAGTCGCTCTGGGGCCAGGATGCCCCGGGATCCCACAAGCGCGTGGTGCGGGCATTCCACAAAAGATCCAGGTAGTCCGGCGTGAAGCCGTGTTTCACCCAGGTCTCCGACGGCGTGTCGTAATCGCAGGTGATCCAGGGCTGGCCGGCTTGCACCGTGAAGCTCTTCACCAGCCCGCCACTGTGGACAAGGCGCACCCGGGCGAATCCCGCGCCCAGGCTGTCAACGGTCATGGCGTAGGGATCATTCTCCGTGAGGGGGCTTACATCGCTGAAGGCCGCCACATGATTGTTGGAGGAGCCATCGTTGAAATCACCCTCCGTGTCAACCCAGTAGGCGCTGCAGGAGCCCACCAGGCTGACGGCGTCGGTGCTGTCCTTGGCGAAGATCCACGGGGCGCGGCCGCCGTTGGACTCGAAGACCGCCAGCACGCGATCACTGAAGAGCACCATCTCCTCCACGCCGTCGGCGTCCACATCCGCCGCCTGGGCGCCGGTGCCCTGCCAGGCCTGGCCGCCTTGCCAGCGCCCCGCCTCGGCGTAGACGCGGGCGTTCTTGATGTGCGAGGCATAGCGATGGATCCAGCCACTCACCTCGCTGCCATCATGCCATCCGGTTTCGTAGAGATTGGTCATGAGCACATACCAGGCCAGGGTGGACAGATCGTTGTCCGGGCTGCCCATCACCCAGTTCCAGCTTTGATCCCAGCTTTGGCCGTAATTCCACTGGGGGCTGTGCAGGTCGCTGTGGCTGGGGCTTCCGGCGAAATGCCCATACCAGCTGTTGCGCGTGCCCGGGCTGAGCCAGTCCGAACCATAACCACCCCGCCCGCCCAACAGGCCGTAAGTGCCGTTCTGCAGGTTGATGGCGCCGCCGCCAAATCCGCCCAGGGCGTTGTCCAGCTTCATGGACTCCACGCTCCCCGCGGCGCCGGCGATTTGCTGCACCAGCCAGATCATGTTGTTCAACGCACTGGGGAACTGGTCCCCGAAACCCGCCACCTCCGCCACCACTTCCCAGTCCGTGCCGTAGACCAGCAGTTCATCGGCGCTGGAATCCAGGATCATGTTCCAGGCACTGCCCGCGTCCCAATGGCAGGCACCGGTGAAGGAGCCGTTGATGGGAATGACCTGCAGATCGCCCTGGCCGGGCACATTGATGGTGTAGATGTGGCGGTCGTTGGCCCAGTTGTTCTGGTAGTCGCAGTGCTCCTCCTGGTCCAGCAGCACGCCCCACACGCCGTGCGGCAGCCAGTCATCGCCAATCCAGTCCACCACATGGGGCGAAGTGTCCCAGGCGTTGCCGTCGTTGTCCGTGGGGCTTACCCACACACGCTCCGGCACCCAGGCCACATGGGGCGTGTAGCCGTAGCGCCAGGCGGTCATCTGCGCGTGGGTGTGCACGGACCAATCGTTCATGCTGTCCTGCACGAAGGGCATGATGTGCTGGGCGTAGGCGCTGGTGAGCATGCCGGCCCACCCCTCGGACACGCCGCGTGTGAGCCAGGCGTTCCAACCTTCCACCGCGCCGGTGGGGTAGTACCACTCCGCCGCCGTTTGCAGGGGGCCGGACACATGGAAGTTGGCGGGCACATTGAGCACATCGTGCAGGCCCAGGATCTCGTCGAAGCCGTTGTGGGCGCTGCCGGTGTTCAGGTAGTCCATGAAGTGCTGGCCGTGGGCGGAGGCTTCGTCCCCCCACAGCACATCCGTCCAGGTAAGGCCCTGGTTGCCGTGGTGCACAAAAGCCACATGGTGGTTGACCCGTTCGCCATCGCGGCTGGCCACATCGTCCACCGCGGGACTGGTCACGGTGCCCTCATGCGTGCTTAGACGCAAGGGAGCCTCCACACCCAGCAGGGCCGTCCATTCAACCCAATCCGCCGGCAGCCACAGCTCCATCACGGTGGCGCCAAGGGCCCGGCGCAGATCCGGCCGCGCCTTCTCCACCGTTCGCCACTGGCCCTGTTCCAGGACCTGGCGCTCCAGACGCTCGTCGCCATTCAACACCAGACGCGCCGCCTTGGCCCCGTCCTGCGCCTCCACCACCAGCAGGGACTTGTCCTGCCAAGCATCGCGGGTGCCCACGCGCAGCACGGCCTGACCGTCCAGCACGCCAGCGCAGGCCAGGCTCAAGTCCAGGTCCTGACGCTGCAACCCATCAACTGCGTCCAGACCCACCATGCGCAGGCCGGGCGTGAAGCCTGGAGCATTGCCCAAGGGGGCTGCATATCCACCACCAGCAAGCATACACGGAAGCAGTATGCCCAAAATCAGCTTTGCGCCTGGGTGAAAATGAATGGGGGGATGGACTGGCCGCGGCATGGAAGCCCTTTCATCATCATAGGAACCCGCGAGAGCGAGCAAAAATGACGCCAGAAGGTCGGACAGGCTTTCTTATTGATAATCATTGGCTTGGCTTGAAAAATCCACGAAGGGATGGGAATTGCCTTGCTCATAGCGCCGGAAATTGAACAGCATGGGGGAGCAATCCAAAAGAGGGTTCAGGAGTCAGGATCTTTCCATCCACCACAAGCCCAGGCCGGCCACCGCCAACAAGAGGCCACTTGCCAGGAAAGCGCCGGGCAGACCCACACCGTTCACCAGGGGAGCTGCCAGGAAGGGTGTGCAGAACTGTCCCAGGAAAATGGAGCTGCTCATCACCGCCACGGCGCGGGCGCGGGCGGCATCGGGCACATGGGCGTTCAACCAGGCGGTGAAGTTGGGGCGGGCCAGCCCGAAACCCACGCTGGCCACTGCCAGACCGGCCAGGATGGGCCAGTAGCCCAGCGTGGTCCACACCAGCGCATAACCCAGTCCCACCAATCCAAAGCTTAGGGCGAACAAGGGTCCCACGGCCAGGCGTCGACGCAGGCGAGCGTACTGCAGCGACGCCAACCCGGCGAAGAGCGTGGCCCCACTGATGGCCCCCGCGATGGCGCCGGGGGAGTGGACACCCAGCTCGCCCAACAGGAAGGGCGTCTGCACCGGGGTGTAGTAGAACACCACCATGTGCACGAAAGCCATGGCTCCCATAAGCATCAGAAAGCCGCGCAGGCGCTTGCGGGTGGGGGCGTCCAGGGCTTTGGCGCGATCCACATGGCGCACCGGTTCCGGCAGCAGCAGGACCGCCGCAAAGGCAAGGGGCAAGGGCAGGAGGTAGACCCAGAAGGGACCGCGCCAGCCCATGGCCTCCGCCAGGAAACCTCCCATCAGCTGGAAGGCCACGCCGCCAAAGGACATGAAGGCATTCTGCCAGCCCAGCACGCGGCGGCGCTCCTCGCCGTCCCAATACTCCAGAACCAGGGTGGTGGCGCTGGTCATGATGAGGCCCACAGCGAAACCCAGCAAGGCGCGGCCAACCAGGAGGCTGCTCAGGCTGCCCGCCCACAGGCCCTGGGAACCGGCCAAGGCATAGAGCACCAAGCCTGGCAACAGCACCTTGCGCCGCCCGTGGCGATCCGCCAGCCAGCCAGCCAGCGGCGCCGCCAATGCCGTGAAAAGGCCTGGCAGGGTGAGAACCAGCTTGACCAGGGTGGGATCGCCGCCGAAGTGTCCACTCATCAAGCCCAGGCCAGGGGCAATGGTGGCGCCGGCCATGACGGTTAGACTGCTGGAGCAAAGCAGCGTGAGCAGTGCGCCGCGCCGCGTGATGGCCGGAGCCTTCACTCATCCTCCACAAGGCGTCGAAGGCGACGCACATGGTGGATTTCCAGGGCCACCAGGGCCCAGAAGAGCAGCATGAGCAGCAGGAAGGCGCGGGTTTCCATTCCAGCGGGCCGCCACCAGTCCAGCCCCACCGGCAAAGCCAGCACCAGGGGCAACTGGGCCAGGATGTGCCAGAAAGCCTCGCCCGGCAGGCGCACCGGCTTCACGCCTCCCACCTGCAGGTCGCCGACCTGGCGCAGCTTGCGGGCCCAGGCGCGATTCTCCTGCAGAAGGTGCAGCCAGGCCAGGAGCAGAGCCAGCCAGGGGCTGGTGTGCAGGTTGAAGAAGCCATCCACCAGGGGATTCACTACCAGCAGGATGATGAGCAGGTACAGGCCCTTCACCCAGAACCGATGCCGCTCGCGCTCCAGTTGCTGGTTCAGGGCTTCATCCACCACGCACCATTCATGGCGATGAAGGGAGACCAGCCACGCGGCCCTGCCATCGGCGGAGCGGCCCTGCACCCCGGTAACTGCCGTGGGCAGTCCATCGAAGTGGAAAGGGGCCACCTAGATTTCGTCCTGCATGCCCAACTCCACCACCCGGCCCGTGGGGATGCCGAAGAAGGTGCGTGCGCTGCGCGCGTTGCGGGACAGGAAGATGTAGAGCATGCGCCGCCACTTGGTCAGGTAGGTGCGCCCGGAATCGATGAGCGTGATGTGCCCCAGGTAATAGCTCACATGGTTGAGGTTGATGTGCAGGCCGGGCAGGTTCTTGAGGATGGCGGGCACGCTAACCCCTTCCATGTAGCCGTGGCGCACATCCACCTGGTAGAATCCCATGCCCAGTTCCCGCACCGTGGCCTTTTCGTCGAAGGGGATGGTGGGGTGCCGCTCCACCATCACGCTCATCACGATCACCGTCTTGTGCAGGACCTTGGTGTGCTTCAGGTGGTGAAGCATGATGCGTGGCACGGTGCCGCTGTTCTGGGTCAGGAATACCGCCACCTCGCCCACCCGCGCTATGGGCGTTGAGCTTTCGGCCATTTCCGCCAGGAACTGCTCCATGGGCATCAGGCTGGCCTGCACGCGGCGGCGCAAGGCAAGGTTGCCGGATTTCCAGGTGGTCATCACGGCAAAGAGCACGGCGCCCATGGCCAGGGGGAACCAGCCGCCGTGGGCGATTTTGATGATGTTCCCGGCGGTGAAGATGAAGTCAATGGCCAGGAAGGCCCCGCAAAGGGCCAGCGCGCGCCACAGGGGCCAGTTCCAGCGGGCCAGGGCCACCGCGAAGAAGAGGCAGGTGGTGATGGTCATGGTGCCCATCACGGCGATGCCGTAGGCCGCCGCCAGATTGGTGCTGCTGCGGAAAATGATCACTGCCGCCAGACAGGCCGCCATGAGCAGGTAATTCACCACGGGCACATAGATCTGGCCACGCATGCTGTGGGATGTGTGATGCACCTGAAGGCGGGGCATGTAGCCCAGCTGCATGGCCTGCTGGGCCAGACTGTAGCTGCCGGTGATAAGGGACTGGGAGGCGATGATGGCCGCGCTGGTGGAGATGAACAGCAGGGGCCAGGTGAACCAGCCGGGACTCAAGGCATAAAAGGGATTGGCCACGCCGGCGGGTTCCGCCAACACCGATGCGCACTGGCCGAAGTAGTTCAACAGCAGGCAGGGCATGACCAGCAAGGTCCACGAGAGTCGGATGGGCAGTCGTCCGAAGTGGCCCATGTCCGCGTACAGGGCCTCGCCACCTGTGATGCACAGCACCACGCTGCCCAACACCAGCACGCCGTGCCAGCCATAATGCTGGAAGAAGTGAAGGATGTGCAGGGGATTCACCGCGCCAAGAATCTCGGGGCTCTGCAGGATTCCCCCCACTCCCAGCACGGCAATGGAGGCGAACCACACCAGCATCATGGGGCCGAAGACCGTGCCGATGCGGTCCGTGCCGTGGCGCTGCACCAGAAAGAGCGCAACCAGAATGAGGATGGAAACAGGCAACACCAGGGATTTCATGCCGGGCAGGGCCACATCCAGGCCCTCCACCGCGCTGAGCACGGTGATGGCCGGGGTGATGACGCCATCCGACAAAAGCAGTGCCGTGCCCGCAATGGCCAAGCCGGAGATGAGAGCCACCGTGCGCGGCACATCTTTGCGGGACAGGGCGGCGCGGCGCTGGGCCCGACGACTGGCTTCCTGACTCAGTTTCTGGTACTTGGCCCGCAGGTGATCCGCTTTCTCCTTCTCACCCGCATCCAGCAGGGCTTGCACTTCGGCACTGCGGCGTTCCGCCAGCCGCTTGTCCGCGGCGCGGCGCTCCGCCTCGGCGGGACGGCCGGCTTCCACGCGTTCCTTTTCCCGCACCTGATGGGCCGCAATGAGCTTCTGGACGCTGCCCGCGCTTAGGGCCAGGGCCAACAGGCTCATCATGCCGCCTTCACCCTCGTTGTCCGCCAGCAGGATGAAGCCCAGGTACTTCACCATCACCACAATGACCATGGACCAGAAAACCAGGCTCATGACGCCGAACACGGTGACGGCGTCCACCTGCAGGTTGTAGTGGGTGCCCAGGGACTCCTTGATGGTGTAAAGGGGCGAAGTGCCAATGTCGCCGAAGACCACGCCCACGGCCGTGAGGCAAAGTCCCAGCAGACCGCGGTTGGTGATGTGCTTGTCCATGGAGTGGGCGCGCCTACGCCTGGGCCGGGCAGCGCCGGCGGGGGGATGGGATCTTGGTCACGTGCTTTGCCTGTCCTTCAGCAAGACTGCGCCCGACTTTGGTGAGGAGCCGCCAAAGGTAGTCCCCCCACCGGGTCCCCACAAGGGTCAGCCACGGCCCTATGCAGACTTCTCCGATGACGGGAGGAAGTTCTTGTAATGTTTCTCCGCGCAGCCCGGGCAGATGCCATGGCTGAACTCCGCCTCTGAGTGCTCCTTCACATAACTCTCCACCGGACGCCAGGTACCTGCGTCGTCCCGGATCTTGTGGCACACACAGCAGATGGAAAGCAGGCCGCGCAGGGTTTTCAAACGGTGCACCAGCGTGCGCGTGAAGAACAGCACTACCAATGCGCAGCCAATGACCATGGTGGTTTCAATCAGGCCTTCCACCCAATTGACCGGCGTGGCCTGGAATCCAAAGAGCTTGTGCGGCAGGTCCAGGACCTCGTCCAGCCACATAATGGCCACTACGGCCAGAAAACCCGCGGCTTCCAGCAAGGCCATGCGTCGCAACAGACCTGATTCCCGCATGTGAACCTCCGCTGTGCCGCCCTTGAAGCCCCCTTGCGAAGGCAGGGCCTCCCAAGACGGACGCAGGATCAATAAGGTGCCGAGTCGTGGGCGTGGCCGTGGCACATCAAGGTGCAGTTGCCCTGGCTCAGGGATTGGCGCTCCACTTTCAGCCGGCCATCCAGCGGCTCAATCCAGGGTCGGTCCAGGCGCAGCAGGCCAGGCTGGTCCGGCGAGCCGTGGGGATCATGGCAGGAGGCGCAGGACAGGGCTCCGCGCCCCGTGTGCAGGTTGTGCCAGCGCCATCCTTCACCGCTGCTGAAGGAGCTTTCCTGATGGCAGGTGAAGCACAGGGCGTTCTCGCGGTCTTCACCTGTGGCGAAAGGCGAGGGATTGAAAGGCGCCTTGAGCAGGTGTTCGATGTTGGATCCGTGGGGGCCCTGGGGACCGGCGGGATCGTCGCTGCCATGGCAGTCGGAGCAGGTGATTTGGTCCAGGGCGCTCCATTCCTTTTTCAGGCTGGGCACCTCCGGATTCAGGCCGGGACCCATCACCGGATGGTAGCTACGGTTGCCCAAATCAAAATCCCGCGCCACATCGCGCTGGCCGGGAAGCGTGTTGCCCGTGAAGCCGTGGCACTTGAGGCAGATTTCGTATTCGAAGTCCGCCACATCCTTTTTCATGCCCAATCGGCTGATGCCGCTGACACCCTCCATGCTCCCCGGCATGGTGCGCACGCTGGACTGGCTGGACACAGCGTGGGGATTGTGGCAATCCGTGCAGCGCACGGCGCGGTTTTCACGCGATCCCGCCAGGAAGCCCACAAAGCCCGACCCGTCCGGCTCCACGGTGCGGGAACCCGTGTGCACGCTCACCGGGTGGGTGAAGAGCTTGTCGAACTCCGCCCGCATGTTGTTGGGCGAAGGAATTTCCCTGGGCCCATCCACGCTGGCGTCGTGGCAACGGAAACACAGACTGTTCTCCTCCGCCAGCAGGAGGCGCGGCTGGGGTGGTGATGCGTGGATGCTGTGGCACTGGGCGCAGCTCAGTTCGCGCATCTCCGCGTAGAGGGGCTCGTCCGGGTTGGCGTGCACACTGTGGGACCAGCCCTCCAGTCGGTGGCACTCCTGGCAAATGGCCCCCTGGGCGGACTCCACCTTCAGGAACTTGCCACGCGTGTTGTCGTGGGGGTCGTGGCAAGTGCTGCAGCGGATGCGCTCCCCGCGCAGGGTCATGCCCGAGGTGGCGCTGTCCGGTTTGGCCAGCTCGTGGTTGCGCGACCAGGTGAAGAGGTGAGTGTTCATGTGGGTGGGCGCAATCTGCGCTCGTTCACCCAGATCCGTCTCCCGGCTGATGTGTTCGGCGGGATCCGTGGGAAAGGCCCGGGCCACGCTGCCATCGTGGCAGGCCAGACACAGTTGGCTGCCCGGATCGGCGGGGAAACCAGGCTCCAGATCATCGAGATGGGCACCCAGGGGGAAGGGCCCGCGGGGCAGGCGCCGGTCCCACAGGGGAATGAGCTGGTCGTGCACGCGGGGTCCGTGGCACACGCGGCAGAGCTGGCGCTCCATGGTGGTGTCGGAGGGCATCCCGGTGTGCCAGTGGGTCAGGTTGTGGGGTGAGGCCTGCACGCGGGAGGCTTTCACCTGGTCGGGATCGCTGGCCCCTGCCAGCAGGGCAAAGGCGCCCAGGGAAAGCGCGGGAAGGACGATCAGGGCCGCCCGGCGGAGCGAGAACATCACCACAGTCTCCTCAGCACATGGATCCAGGCCTCCGTGTCCTTCCGTCCAAAGTGGTCGGGATCGCCCACGAAGCGCAGGTCGGTGGTCAGGGTCAGCTTGTTCAGTTCAAACTCCACGAAGGAGCGCAGCCACATGCGCTCGGACAACTGGTCCCGGCCAGGCCGCCAGGTGCCGCGCACATTCAGCGAGGCAAGACGCAGCGGCTGCCAGCGCAGATGCATGGACAGGCGGTGTTCCAGGTCCACCAGATCCGCCGCCACCAGGTGCTGCAATGCCATGGCGCTCAACTGGGCCTGCAAGCGATGGCCCCGGGCTTTCACCCACACTTCGTTCTTCAGCGTGTTGCGCAAAGTGTCGTCGCTGTAGACCAAATGGCTGCCCACATGGCGGCGCCACTCCAGACGATGTCCGCCCTGCAGGGTGCCATGGGGATTCAGTGTGCTGTTGAAGCTGGTCAACTGATCCAGCTCCTTCTGGGAAGGATCGGCCCAGGGGGCCACTGTTTCCCGGTCTTGCATGCGGAAGAGCTCCGCTCGCTGCAGGGCGCGCATGCTGAAGCCCAGCCAGGGCAGGGGCTCCACCGGCGCGATCATCTCCACCGTGGCCCGTCCCACCAGCCCGCGGCCATATTCGCGCGTCTCCGCCCAGCCGCCGCCCAGGTCGCCGCGCAGGGACAGATTGCGCTTCAACCACAGGGAGCGATCCATGAACCGGGACCAGGACTGGTGTTGGCCCGCGGCCTCCACCGCCGCCGCCATACGCGCCAGGGGCTTCACCTGGAAGACCGCCAGGGCCAGCACATCCCGCCTGTGGACAAGATCCTCGTCCGTGATGCGCACGCGCTCGGTGGAGGCGCGCAGTTCGGCGCCCACTTCCTCCAAGGGCATCCAGCGCCAGGAGGCGTCGGCGTGACGGCGCAGCACATCCCGCTCCTCCAGCTCGGTGAAATCCGCGCCGGCATTGATGGACAGGCGATGCTTCCCCCACAAGGTGGTGCGCAGGCGGTTCTGCCCCAGCACGCGGCGCACGCCCTTGCGCTGCACCAAAGCCGAGTTGCTGTGGACATCCACGCCACCAGGCAGCTCACCCGCCATGCTCAAGCCCGCAAGGCTGCGCTGAAGATCGAAGTCAAGGCTGTCCGCCAGGCCATACCAGGAGCTCTCGCCCCAGGCACGCGCCACGAACTGGTGCCAGGCGGGCACGCGGTGCTCCACCTCGGCCCGCATGAATCGATGGTCCGAGATGGCCTCGCCATTGAGCACGCGACGGTTGCCCGCCACCACTCCCAGCTCGGTGGTGGGCATGGGACGCAGGGCCAGGCGCCCGCCCACGATCAGGTCGCGCAGGCGCAGGCTGTCGATGAGGAAGGCATTGGGACGCCGCCAGCCGTGACGGGCGAAGAGTCCCAGTTCCACTCCGCCCAGGGGCGTCCAACCCAGGTCCGCCTGGAACTCGGGCGTGTAGATGCGCTGCTCGTAAAGACTGTTCTGTGCCATGGTGGCGCCGGTGCGCAGCAGCCAGTCCAGGCCGCCGGCCTTTTGCACCTGGCCATGGGCACCCACCACCACCCGCGCCGTGTGCAGGCGCAGGTCCTCCCCGTAGGCCCCGGCGTAGCTGGAATCACTGACCCAGGTGCTGGTGTGGTCAATCCAGCCGTCCAGGGTGAAGGATCGCGACGGCTGATAGGCGGGCGCCTGCACCCATGTCGGAACCTGGAACGCGCCCAGCGCCGAACCGACAAGGGAAAGGGCGAAGAGCAAGGCGCAACGCATGTGGCGGGATCCTCTCATGGCGCCACCTCCCCGGCCGGAAGTTCCGCCGACAGGTAGGGCAGATAGCGATAGGCCTGCACGCGCCGGTTGTACTGATCCACGATGTAGAGGTGGTCCCCGTGGAAGCAGAGCGCGCTGGGCAGCAGGAACTGGTCGCCCGCCCTGCCCGTGCCGCCGAACCAGTACAAAAGGGCGCCGCTGCGGCTGAAGACCTGGATGCGGCTGAAGGCGGCATCGCTCACATAAAGATTGCCGTCGCCATCGAAGGCCAGTCCCTTGGGAAACATGAAACCGCCCGGCGAGTGGTCGTAGACTCCGAAGGAGAACAGGAAGTCGCCCTGGGCGTTGAAGCACTGCACGCGATGGTTCAGGGCGTCCAGCACCCACAGTTGACCGTCGGGATCGCTGGCCACCGCCACGGGATGCAGGAACTGGCCCTGCGCGCCGCCTTCTCCACCCAGGGTGCGCTGCCAGCGGCCCTGGCCGTCGAAGCTCTCCACCACATGGCGGCCCGCATCCACGATGTGCAGCAGCGAGCCATCCCAGTGCATCTGTCCCGGCCTCTTCCATCCCTTGGGCGAAGACAGTTCGCCCTTCACATTGCCGGATCCGGACTCCAACAGGAAGACCTTGCCCCGGCCCGCGTCGCTCATGGCGATGCCGGCGGGAAAGGCGGCCACGCCCGTGGGCGTGGCGAACAAGGGCGAGGCCATCACTTCGAACGGTCGGGGCGAGCAGCCCTCGGGGCTAAGTCGCAGAAGGCGGGACAAATCGCCGTCGCACACCAGCACGCGGCCATCTGCATCCACATCCACATCGGTGGGGCGTCCCACGCTGGCGGTGGCGCAGCTGCCCGTCACCAGGCGCAGGGCCTTCATGCCCAGGCCTCCGTCCAGTCGCACCTGGGAAAGGACATCCCCCTCCTGCAGGTAGAGCGTGTCCGTGCCGGCGGCCACCAGGGGTCGCGGCCCCTGATGCGTCACCGTGGCGCATCCCGCCGCCAGGAGCAGGGAAAGGAAAAGGACAGGCAGGCGTCGCCTCATGGCAGCACCCGCTTCTCGCTTGAGTGGTAATAGCGGTACTTCCACAGGGCCTTGTCTCCATGGCAATCGGCGCAGACGGCCTCGCTTGTCTCCTGGCGCAGGAAGTCCGGCGAATGTTCGCCGCCTCCCTCGGGGTGGGCCACATGGGGGTTGTGGCAACTGGTGCAGTCCACGCGTCCAATGGCGCCGTCCGTGCGGCCCTCGGCATCGAAGAGCGGCATGGTGCGTCCGTCGGGTCGCGTCTGGCCCGCAAGGGTCATGTACTTCTGCGGATGGCCCCACGCCTCGGGTACATGGCTGCTGGCGCCCTGCTCGCGGTGGCAGGAGAGGCAGTGCCGGGCGCCCGGACTCCAGTTCTCCGCCTTGCGCTCCAGGCTTCCATCCGGCCGCACGGCGGCCACGCTGTCCATCTGGGCATTGTCCAGGCTGCTGGCGATGATGGCCCAATCCGACACGGCGCGGTGGGTGGTGTGGCAGGCCCGGCAGGCGCTCTCGTTGGGCCTGGTCTCGCTCAAGTCGTGGGCGCTTCCCAATACACGGGTCTCGCCGGAGTGGCAGGCGGAACAGAGTTGCGCGCCGGAGTTGGCCATGCGCAGGAAGGAGCTGTTGTCGTCGCCCTTGGCGTTGGCCTGCCAGGTGGGCGGTCCGGCGGGATTCCAGTGATGTGGCTCGTGGCAGGACTCGCAGCCCACCAGCAGATCGGCCGGTTCGGGTGTGCCGTCCGCAGGTCTCCAGGTGCGCAGGTTCTCTGCGCGGTAACCCGGCAGCTTGCTGCCCTTGGGCATGGCCCTGCCCACCGGATGGCCGTGCTGGCCCAGGGTGGTGGCCCCGTGCTTGCCGGTGCCCTCGTGGCAGCTCAGGCACAGGCTGGTGAACTCGGATGCTTCCGTCCGGGCATGGCCATCGCCAAATGCCTGCTGCTTGTGCGTGTTGTGGCAGGAAGTGCATTGGCCCCGGCTGGGCTCGCTCCAGTTGAAGGAGTTGTGGTCGGAGACCAGGGTTTGGGCCTGCTCGTTGTGGCAGTTGATGCACAGTCGGCCGTTTTCGTCATCGGGCAGGCGCAGGAAGCTGCCCAGGGCATCCCCATCCTCATTGCCCGGGCCCGGCTTGTGCCCTGGCATGGCGCTCCAGCGGTGGGGGTCGTGGCAGGTGGTGCAGCTCATGCCGCCCTCACGCAGGGGAAGGCGCACATTCTGCTCCTTCACCGGACGGTCCAGGGGATGGCCGTGCCCCACCCAGCTGATGGCGCCCGCCGCGCCCTTTTCCTGGTGGCAACTAAGGCAACGGGCGTCCACGCCATCCTTCACCACATCCGCGCCACGCCCGCCGGGCAGGGGCCAGGCCCACATGGCCGGACCATTGCCGCCATGGGTCACATGGCAGGATGCGCAGGCGTCGCTTTGCCCGGCCGTGCGCCTCGTGTTGCCAATAGGCAGATTCCCGTGTTCTTCCTTCAGGTGGTGGTCGCTTTGCAGCACGGCGAAACTGGGCTCGTGGCAGCTGCGGCACAATTGGGTGCGGTCGGCGCCATCCACCAGCTTGGCCCGCTTGTCGCTGTGCATGTTGTGGCAACTAAGGCATTCCACCGTGCCTGTGGACACATGGCGTCCGGCCAGCTCCTGTGGCAGTGCCTGCTCCAGCTTGGCATGCAGGGGATGGTCTGTGTTGCGACGGGCGTGGTCCGCGTGGCACTTCAGGCACAAGGCGGAATTGTCCGCTTCCGCGCGCAAGAAGGGCACATACTGGAACTCGCGCTCCATGCGGTTCATGTGGGGCGTGTGGCAGCTGCCGCAGTAGATGTCCCCCTTGCGATCCAGGGGAAGGCCGCTGGCGGACACCGCCGCGCCATTGCTGGGCTTGTGGAAATGCGGATCGTCCTTCTGGAAGAAGCGCCGGCTGTCCCCCACATAACCGTCGTGGCAGGACCAGCACATGTCGCGGCTGGCCACGCGGGCTTCGCGGCCGTCGATCATCACAGGATGATCCACCGGCGGCAGCAGGACGGCCATCTTCTCATAGCCTTCACCCCACTCCACATGGCAGATCACGCACTCCTTGGAGCGGTCCATGTGCAACTGGGCGTCCGCGCGACCGGCTGGGCCCAATCCAAGGGCAAGCCACAGGCCCGCGACTCCGCAGGCCAAGGTGGCGCGAAGCAGGCGGGCTTTCAGTCTCCGGGAGTCAAGATCCATGGGCGAAAATCCATTCATGGGGCCCTCCGGCGCGGGCTGTGTCAGGGAATGTCGAAGCGGATGATGCGGCTGGCGCGGCTGTCCACCACCCACCACGAAGCTCCGCAACACACAATGGCCGTGGGACCCTGGAGTTGCCAGGGCTTGCCCTTCAGCATCAACTGGCCCTGGCTCTGGGCGTACTCGTCATAGGCGTGCACCATGCCCAGGTAGCTGTCGGTGATGAGCAGGCCCTTGCCGTTCCAGCAGGCGCAGGCGCCCTTGGGACGATAGAGACGCTCGCCATCGGTGCCAAAAGAGCCCACCATGCGGTCAAAGTTCCCCAAGCGCGTGTAGGCCTGGATGCGGCCGCCCAGCACATCAATCACCATGAAGCCGTTCATGTGGCGGGACAGGATGCCCGGAAACTTGAACTCCTCCACGCGATCGCCCGGCTTGCCGTCGGGCAGGCTCATGCCCGCCATGCGACGCATGGGGCGGATCTCGTCGGCGCCCCGGCCAATCACTTTCAACAGGGCGCCGTCGTAGCTGATCATCAGCAGGCGATGGTTGTCGTTGTCGGAGACCACCAGCTTGTCCTCCAGCGCCAGCACATCCACCGGATCGCAATTGGCCGGAAGCTTGATGGTCTGCACGGGACGCCCGTCCAGGGTGGTGACGAAAATGGAGCCGGCATCCGGATCGCTCACATAAAGGCGGTCCTTCCAGATATCGTTGCCCACCGGGTTCACAAAACCATCGTGGCGGATTTCACGCATCAGGGCGCCCTGGGGGCTGATGACCACCACGCGCTTGTTCAGGCCGTCCACCACATAGGCGTTGCCGCGCTCGTCGGCCGCCAGGTCCGTGGGATAAGTGGTGCCGGCGGCCACATCCTCCAGAATGCGCACATCCACCGCGCCGGCCACGCCGGCCAGCATCAGAAGCAGGATCGGGAGGAGCAGGGCTCTCCGATCAGTACGCGGGCGGCAGGAAGAAGACTTCATTGTCGGTCACACTCGCGGTTATGGCGCTGCTGCGCAGTTGGCGAATCCGCTCCTCGTCGAAGCCCACGCCGTGGAAGTCCACCAGCCCACCCTCGGGCACATGGCATTCTCCACAGGTGGCGCCCGTGCCTTCGCCGGACTGGATGCGATCGTGGAAGCGGTCCTTGGTGTCCTTCATGCGTGCCTGGGTCATGGGCGCGGAATTCTGCCGGTACTCCTCGGCACGAGGGCTGTCCAGATCGGCATAAAGCGGCTTTCCGCCCACCTTCAAGCCCAGCAGGCTGGTGTAATTGTCCAGCCCGGTGAAGGGCGGTGTGCCGGTCAACTTATAGGGAGCCTTGGGCTCGCCCTGGGGCTGGCGGCGGAGATCCAGCCAGCTCCACTCCGCGCCCTTGCGGTCGGCCTCCTTGGCGTGGCAGGTCTCGCAGGTCATGAAGCGGCTGTGCAGGTTCAAGTAGGCCCGCGTCTTGCGGTCGTTCTGGTGCGGCAACATGGCGTGGCAGAGCAGGCACTCGCTTTGGCGCAGGGTGGAATCCGCCGTCACCACCGGCTCGGCATCGTGGAAGCGTCTGTGGCGCCAATCCACATCCTCGTTGGCGACACGCAAGGGATAACTGGGATCCGCCAGCGCCGCCTCCTTGTCCGCCAGCGGGCGCTTGCACCACTGGGCCACCACATCGGCGGCGGCCGGAGCCTTGTCCACTCCCAGGTAGAGGCGGAAGGACCACACCATGGCGGCGCAGGTGACAATGGTGAGAAACAGAAAGGACCATCCCAGGGTGCGGGCCAGGGTGTCGCGCGTGCTGCGGCGACGCTCCCGGGCCCCGGTGACCTCGTTCACCAGGATGGGGCCGAACTTCTCCACGGCATCCGGCTCCATGAGCGCGCCGTGCTCCTCCTCCATGTCCTCTTCGCCCATTTTGCCGTCAATCCACACCTCGCTCATGGGCCAGCGGCTGGGCTTCCAGTGCACGTTCCAGAAATGCCACACCACGATGGCCGCCACGGCAAGGATGGCCTCCAGCGAATGCACCAGGCGGGCCAGGTCCACGATGAACTTGCTGCCCAGGTGCTCCATCCACAGGATGATGCCCGTTCCTGTCATCACCACGGAGCCCCAGGCGAAGGCCCAGTACTCCATTTTCTCGCCATAGTTGAAGAAGCCGAAGGCCGGGCGATCCTTCCGCAGGCCCAACATGAAGCTGATGTTGTGGCTGATGAGCTTCATGTCCGATGGGCCGGGGAGCATGGCCCACATCAGGGCCCTGCCGCGCTTGCTGAACACCGCATAGCCCAGGTGGTAGAAACTCACCAGCGTGAGCAGGATGGCCGCCACGCGATGGCTCCAGTCACGCACGGGCATGAAGTATTCCCACCGCACAAGGGTGCCGAAGCGCTCCGGCGGAATCCACAGCATGACGCCTGTCAGAGCCAGCAGGGTGAAGCTGGTGAACATGACCACATGACTGATGCGCTCCGCTGGGCTCAGGCGGCGGAAGACACGACGCACGGCGCCTTCGGGCTTTTGGTGGTGGGCCGCTGCGTGCGCCTTTCGATGGCGACGCCAGGCGATGTAGTCCAGCAGATTGTGGCCCAGCATGCCGCCAATGGTGAGCAGGATGATCCAGATGTAAATGCGCTTCACCCACACCAGGGCCTGCACCTTGGTGCCCTGGTAAAGGTTGTGCATGCTGCCGGCGGTGGCGAAAGACACCGTGGCGCCATCGTGGCAACCGGTTGTGCTGCAGGTTTTCTGCAGGTTCGCCGGGTTGATCATGGACTTGGAATCCTGATGGCTCAGGATGTTGTGGTGGCCATGGCAGTCGGCGCACACGGGGCTGCGCTTGTCCCCGAAGTTGAAGCCGCGGCCATGGAAGGACTCCAGGAAGCTGGAGACCATGGTGCCATCGATGAGCAAGGTTTCAAGGCTGTCGGACACCAGCTCGTTGTCCGTGTGGCAGCGGATGCAGGCCTCGAAGTTCTGCTGATGCCTCCAGTACTCGTCCTCGCTGATGTGCAGGGCCAGGTGCTTGAAGTCCTCGTCCAGGGCGTTGTAGTTCTCGTGGCAGGTGAGGCACTTGGCCTTGGCGCGCTCCATGTCCTCCGGAAGCTTCTGCCAGTAGACGCTGTTGAAGTGGCAGTCCTTGCACACCGGCTTGCGGTGGTCGTAGGGGCCCTTCCCCGTCTTGCCATGCACGCTGGCCGCCAGGTCCCTGGCCATTTTCTGATGGGAGTAATCGGCGCCGGTGTAGGGATCGATTACATGGCAGGCCACGCTGCAGTCCACCTTTTTCACCGGCGCGCGGTGGGGCACCTGATCGATGTCCGTGTGGCACTGGCGGCAGGCGAAGCGGCCATGGATGCTGCTTTTATGGACGCCTTCGTCGATGGTGAAATTGCGCACGCCCGCGCTGTCGCTGACGGCCATCCAGGGCTTGCCATGGCAGAAGAGGCAATTCTCGGGATCGAAGGTGCTGTCCTGGGCCACGGCCAGTGTGGCCAGCAGCAGTCCCGCCAGGGCAAGGATCTTCCGCAGGGGATCCATCATTCCTCCAGCATGGGGAAGTGGAAGGGTTCGTAATTCTCCACCATGCCCACGGCGGCGGAGTGCGTCAATTCGTGGATGCGCGGTTGGCTGAAGCCCAGCGCGACCCATGGGAAAGCGGCTTCCGGCGTGTGGCAGGCCAGGCAGGCGCTGGGCGTTTTGCCCACATGCTCCTCGGCGAACTCGCGGAACTGGGCCTCGTCGATCTCCAGCCCGCTCAGCGCGTCGGCGCGGAACTGCTTGTAGCGCTGGTCATCGTAGGGCGTGAACAGCAGGGTGTTGCCGCCTGCCGCCGTGAGCACAGGGACGATGCGGCTGATGAAGTTGTGCCGCCCGGACAGGACGCCATCCTTCCCCCGCTCAAGTCCATAGGGGCCCAGGGCCGTGACCGTGTTGTCCGTGTCGAAGGAGGTCCACTCCAGCGAGGTGCGCGCGCGCATGGTGTCGTCCAGATGGCAGGCCAGACAGCTCATGAAATGGCTGTGCTGGTTGTAGAAGGCACGGCGCTTGGGATCCTTGGTGTGCGGGAAAAGCGGGTGGCATGTCAGGCAGGCCTCCTGCTGGCCCAGGGGCAGCAGGCTGTGCACCTCGATGTTGTGGAAGTGCTGCTCCTGGTTGCGGTAGTCCTCGAACCAGGTCTCCAGCTGCTCCACATGGTCCGTGAAGTGGCGCCTTCCCTGCTTTTCCTCCTCGTGGGCCTTGTGGGGACGGTTGGTCATCCACACCAGCCAGGCGGACACAGCGCTGCCGATGACCAGGGCCGTAAGGCCGTAGGCCACCCGGCTGAAGGTTCTCATGCTCATGCGTCACCATCCCGGCCGGCGGCGCCGTCCTGCTTGTCGTCGTCGTCGTGGCGTCGCACACGGCCACGCTTCAACTGCTCAAGGATGTCCTCCAGCTCGCGGGGATGCTCGTGCATCATCTCCTCTTCGCTAAGGGTGCCGCGGTACCACACCTTGTTGGCGGGCCACACGCGGGGATTGAA
This sequence comes from uncultured bacterium, assembly GCA_903910645.1. Classification (GTDB taxonomy): domain Bacteria; phylum CAIWAD01; class CAIWAD01; order CAIWAD01; family CAIWAD01; genus CAIWAD01. Next base: position 44,108 of record CAIWAD010000124.1, read on the forward strand.
GTGCACGTTGTAGAAGTGCCAGATGACAATGGCCAGGAAGGCCAGCAGGGCCTCGTCACTGTGGGCCACATAGGCGATCTGGATGACCTCTGAGGGGAACCACTGGCCGCTGGCCTCCGGATACCACAGCAACAGGCCGCTGCCCGCCATGATGAACATGCCCCAGAACACCGCCCAGTAGTCGAATTTTTCGATGTAGGAGAAGCGGTGGAAGCGGGGACGCTCCTCACTCAGGAAAAGGAAGTAGCGGATGTTCGTGGCAATGTCCCGGGCATCCTGCAGGTTCGGCAGCAGATGCATGCCGGAAAGGGGCGTGCGGTTGCGCACGATGTTGAAGAACACATAGAACACATGGACGGCGAAATCGGCGATCATCACCACCGCGGCCACGCGATGAATGGTGCGCACCGTGTCGATGCCCCCGAAAAGGTTGATGGAGTGCGACCAGAAGGCGGTGTCCGGGAACTTGATGGGGAAGCCCGTCACCACCAGGACAATGAATGGCACAAACATGAAGATGTGCTGCAGGCGCTGGCTGAGCGAGAAACGCACATACTCCCGCCTTCCCCCCACCACGCGAATGCGATCACTCACTCTCATGGCGGCCTCCTCCCGAGAAGCGCCCGTGGACCCAGCGGCCGAAGTCCAGCAGGATGTGGCTGAAGAGCAGGGCCATGGTGATGGCCGTGAGCAGGATGAAGCCCCAGGTGACCACATAGACCACCGGATTGCTCTCCATGGTGGGCTTGCTGTGGATGGCCGAGCGCGCGAACTCAATGCTGGGGCTGATGTGGCAGCCCGTGGTGCCGCAGGTCTGGCGGATGTTCGCCGTGGACAGCGTGGAGGCCGGGTCGTCCTGGGGCAGCACAAGATGACTGGTGTGGCAATCCGCGCAGTTGGCCACGCCATCCAGGCCGCGCCGCATGGCCTTGCCATGGAAGTGGTGCTGGAAGCCTTCCACCTGCGTGCTGCTCACATTCACGCTCTCCATCAGCGTGGCGTCGCCGTGACAGCTTGAGCACAAGCGCACGATGTCCAGCGAGTTCTCCGCGCTGCGGTGGGAAGTGTGGCGGTCAATGTGCTGGATGACGCCTTCCAGGGACTTGCCGTCGTGGCAGTTGGCGCAGTGCTTGGCCTGCTCCTGCACGCGCTGGTCCGGGGCCGCCATGCGATGGCTGCCGTGGCAGTACTTGCAGCCGGGCTTGGCGGCGTTGGTTTCGGGATCGTCCTTGGGATTCTGCCCGTGCACGCTCATGGCGTGGGCTTCCACTTCGCCGCGGTGGGAGAACACCGTCAGCTCGAAGGGGCGGTTCACATGGCAGGTCTTGCCGCAGTCCACCTTCTGCACCACCTGTGGATGCGGAAACGCATCGATGTCCGCGTGGCAGTCCCGGCAGCCGATGCCCTTGTGGGAGCTGTGCATCACGGTCTCGGCGCTCACCTCGTAGAGGCGGAAACGGCCCTTGTCGTCGTGGCGCGACAACAGGGGCAGCCCATGGCAGAGTTCGCAGTTCTCCGAATCCGCCAGACGCGGATTGGCCAGCGAAGACGCCAGCGGCAGCAAGGCGAGAAGGGCCGGGAGCAGGCCCCTGGCCAGAGAGGCCAAGGCGCCCCTACAGGTCGTGACAGGCATAGCAGATCCGCTCTTTTGCCGCCCGCAGGAGCTTGGAGGCGGGGGCGCCTCCGCCCGAGCAGGCGGGATTTGGGCTGTGACAGGTGGCGCAGGCCACCGTTCCCCCGGGTCCCAGGGGCAGGATCACGCCGCTCTGGGCCTGGAACCGTTCCAGCGCGGCGGCGGTGTTCATCTTCAATCTGTTGTGCAGCACGGAGCGTCCCACATGCTCCCGCTCATGCTTCACATCCTTGTGGCACTTCAGGCACAGTTCGCCCTGGGGCAGCTGAAGGCCCTTGCCGGGCTGGGCCGCATCGCCGCCCTCCGCGCTGTGGCAGTACCAGCAGGCCTTGTTGTCCTCGGACTGGCCGTGGGGATAGGTCTGCTTGTAGAGTTCGCGCGTGTGGCACTGGTAGCAGAAGTCCGTCTCCCGGGGCCATGGTCCGCCACGCAGCATGCTGCGGTTCTCCCGCGCCACGCGATAGCTGGTGGTCTCGTCGCAGTTGATGGCGTGGCAGGTCAGGCAAGTGCCACGGCCTTCCTTCAGGCGCGCATTGGCCGGACTGGGCGCCTTGGAGCTTGCCCCGGAGAAATCCGTGGGATGGATTTCACGCAAATGGGCCTGGGGGTCGTGGCATTCCACACAAGCGCCGTCCCGCCAGTTGGCCGCCGCCGGAGTCTGCCCGGGCGTGTGGCATTGGTCGCAACGGTTGGGCCGGCCGTGGGGGTTGTCCTTGCCAGGCAGAGTCAGGTGCTGCTTCTGGGCGGGCCTGGGTGCCGGGGCCGCCGCACGCGCGGGCACGGGTGGCTTGCACAAGCCACAGGACGGTTTGGCGCAGTCATCATGGGTGGCCGGGGCAGGAGCCGCTCCCAGCTGGGCACCAAGCAGCAGCGCCAGCAAACCGACAACCCAGGAACCTGACCACGAGCGTTGAACCATCACGCCATCACTCCAGCGGATAGGATAGGCCTTGCTCCTCCCAGCGATTGGGAAGGGGCAGGTCGTCATGGATGAGCGCATTGGCGCCGAAGCGCAGGCTGAGCAGGTCGTAGCCCAGCACATTGAGGTAGAAACCCACGAAGGCGCTGGTCTGGCCCGTCCAGCAGTAGAGGACATTGGTGTTGGCCGGATGCAGGGCGCTCAGGTCCTGATTGGTGGTCAGGCTGCCCGGGCTAAGCTGATAGGCGCCCTGGACATGGCCGTACGTGAAGTAGTCGTCCTGCAGCCAGTAGTTGTGGATGATGAAGGAGCCGGGGTTGTCCATGACCTCGTAGGCGTTCACAGCGTTGGCCGTGAAGCCCTCCGCCAACACCGCCGACACCCGCGCCTGCAGAATGGCCTGCCCCGAGGCCAGTCCCGTGGACAGCTCGGGCCAGTCGAAGGTGGGAAGGGCGGGACTGTTGCCGTAGCTCATCACCGATTCGTATGCGTTGCTGATGCCTGCATTCCAGGGCCCTGCCAGCAGGTCGTTCCACCCCGCCATGCCCCATTGCAGACTGAAGGCGTCGTGGCCCAACATGCGCAATGCCATGGTGGCGAAGGCCGCCACCTGTCCCGTGTCACAAGCCAGCAGCACCGGCAGGCCGCCACTGTTCTGCCCTTCCACCGTGGACACCAGCGTGGTAAGGCTGGCATTGCGAGCGCCGGGAATGTGCCCTGCCAGGAAGGCCTGGCTGCTGCGGAGATCCACCACGAAGTACTGGCCCAGATTGGCGTTCACCGTGGTGGCAGGCAGGATCCAGTTGGTGGCCCAGGTGGCGAACTGGGCGTCCGTGATGGCCGCCAGGCGGTTGAATTCCCCGCGCACGGAGATGGAGGTGGAACGGCTGGCGCTGTCCACGCCATCGCTGACCTCCACCAGGATCGTCACCTGCCCGGAAGCCGGTGCCTGCCACTGGATGTTGGCCGTGCTGCCAATGGCCAGACCATCAACTGTCCAGGCATAGGTCAAGGCGTCGCCATCGGCGTCGCTGGCCGTGCAGGCAAGAGTGATGGTCTCGCCGGGATCGGGGGTGGGATCGCTGGCGGTGACACCGCTGATGACAGGCGGGCTGTTGCCCTCCTCAGAAGAGGAACAGCCACCCAAAATGAGGGCGGCCATCAGGCCCGTGACGAAAATGCGTGCGCGACCCATGGCCGATCCTTTCCGGAAATGAATCCGGGCCGCCCGAGGGCGGCCCGGACACGAGGTGGACTTAGTTGGTTTCCAGCTCGTAGTTGAAGCCGGTGGCGGCCCAGGCGTTGGCCGGCATGGTGTCGTGGTACAGCGCGTTGGCGCCGTACTTCAGGCTAAGCACATCATAGCCCAGGGCGTTCAGGTAGAAACCCACCAGGGCGCTGGTCTGGCCCGTGTAGCAGTAGAGCACCTGCTGGTCGGCGGGATCCAGGGCGTCCAGGTCCGTGGTGGTGGTCAGGTTGCCCGGAGTCAGCTGGTAGGCGCCGTCGATGTGGCCAACGGCGTAGTGGGCGGCGCTCCAGTAGTTGAAGATCTGGTAGTCACCCGGAGTGGCCATTACGGTGGCTGCGGTGACGATGTTGGGCGTCAGGCCTTCAGCCAGGATGGCGTTCACGCGGGCCTCCAGGATGGCCTGGCCATCGGTGAGGCCGGTGTTCAGTGCAGGGAACTCGAAGGTGCCCAGGGCGGGGCTGGCGCTGGTGACCATGTTGCCCACATAGGCGTTGCTGATGCCCGTGGCCCAGCTGGTGTTCAAGGCGTCATTCCAACCGCCCATGCCCCACTTCACGGAGAAGGCGTCCGTCCAGCCCAGCATGCGCAGAGCCATGGTGGCGAAGGCCGAAGTCTGGCCCGTGTAGCACACCACCGCCACCGGCAGGTCGCTGGTGTTGTTGGTGGCGATGTTGTCGGCCATGGTGGTCAGCGTGGCGTTGTGGGCGCCGGGGATGTGGCCGGCAGCGTAGTCCGTGGCGCTGCGCAGGTCCACCACATAAAGGTTGGCCAGGTTGGTGTGGACATAGTCCGCGCCCTGCACCCAGCCCGTGGTCCAGCCGGCGAAGCCCGTGTCCGTGAGCTCGCTCATGAGGGCGAACTCGTCCACCGGTGTGGTATTGTCGTCGTCGTCATCCTCGGAGCAGCCGGTGAAGACGGAAAGGGTGAGCGCCACGGACAAAGCCAAGGCGAGCTTCTGGAACTTCATGCGAACTCCTGTGTTTTGGAAAGTTGGGTCCATTGACCCATTGGTGACGCGCCCGTGGCCGCCGACCCTCCCAAGCCCGCGGCCCGACCCGTTTCAACCATCAATGTCTGTTCCAATACCTCGTGATGCTGTCGTCCACTGCAGTGGCCCGGTTGGCCCGCACATACTCGTCGGGGTCCTCCAGACCCGTGACGGACGACTTCAAACTGTCCAGATGGCTCAGCCACAGGAAGCGCCTGGCGTTGGCCTCCTCGTGCGGGCCCTGGACATGGCAGCTCATCCAGCAGTCTCCCATGCTGTAGGCAGGGTTGGACAGCGCCACGGCCGTCTGGGGCGTGAAGCGCTGGATGTTGTGGGGACTGGAGTACTCCCAGGTGGGGAAGGAGGACCAGTTCTGCAGACTGGGCCAGCCCCACTCGCGAAAGCCATCCTTGATCACCGGGATGTGGCGCACGGTGACCCACTCCTCATGCTCCACCGGATGGGTGGAAATTGCGCCTGTGTTGCGACCAATGCGGAAGTCAGTGTACTCAGAATACCCCTCGGGGTCTCCACTGTTCCACACGCCGCCGGAGTGGCAATTCAGGCAGTTGGTGTAGGGCTGGCTGTGGCACACGGTGCAGGACAGGCCCTCTTCCATGGAGCCTTCCCCCGGCCAGTGATAGGCGTGGAAAAGGTTGTCCTCCGCCGCCAGGCTGTGGCAGTTGGTGCAGCGCGGCATGCCTTCCACTTCATAACGGCTGGTGTAGTCCGTGCGGCCGTCCCCGTGCAGATTCTCCTGGTGGCAGAAGAAACAGTCGAAGCCCAGCTCATTGTGCACATCGGGGCGATTGCCCTCGTGGTGGCCGTTGTAGTCGTTGCCCACGCGGCTGCCATGGCAGGCGGTGCAGTTGTTTTCAATGTCAGGCGTGCGCTTGAAGCGATGGCTGTCCAGCAGGCCGCCCTTCACACTGGTGGGACGGGACACATGGCATTGGCCGCAGGTGGCGTGGCAGCTGGAACATTCCCGCGCATGGCCTTCCTTGAGCAGCTCGGGACAATCCTCCCAGCTTTCGTAGCCGGCGCGCAGGGCGATCTTCGCCTTTTCGCCCCACAGCTGGCTGTGCATGGACGTGGCATGCAGGTCCACGATCTGGGCATGGCAACCCGTGCCGTTGCAATTCAGCTCCGGCTGGGTGCTGGGATCCCGCGTGATGCCCTTCACCGTGGGCTTTTCACGAATGACGCGCCCGTTGCTGGTGTAGCGCACCTCGAACTGGTGGGCCGCCGCCATGGCCACCCACAAATCATCCCGCGAGCCACTGGCCGCCACCACCTGATCCACGCCGCCGTGGCAGGTGACACATCCCACAGCCGCATGGTTGGGGTCAACTTCGGCGTAGCTGTCGGCGTCGATGAACACTTTTGCATAAGGCTCCAACGGAGCCACGGCGCCGCCTCAGCCACCACCCGCGCTTTCACTGGCCGCCTCTTCCACCGCCAACAGACGCAGATAGTCCCGGTTGGTGTGGCAGCTCTCGCAGCTAAGGGTCACCGCGTCGCCCGACGAGGCGGGATCCGCGGTGATGGGGTCGATGCGTTCGCACCCCTGCTGCAAGGCGGCAAAGAGGCTCCCCCACAACAGAAGGCGCCACCATGCCTGTGAAAATGCGCTTGTCGTCATGACATCGTCCCGATGTTAGGTCCTTGACACAGCCTCAAGTGGCTGAGCGCGTGCGCGAAAGGGGCTTTCGTTTTCACAATCAAGGACTTGCGCTTTCGTTGATCCGCCAGCACAGCAAATCAGGTCTCACGACTGAACCACTCGCGGCGACTCAAATCAGGTTCAGATCCTAAACTGTTAGCACTTTGACAATATAGGCGGCGAAGGCGCAGAGTCAAGCCTGCGGGGGAGGCAAAAGTTGGCCCCTCTTCCTCTTTACTGGATGCGAATCCTGGAGCTGGACACGCTTTCGTTGCCCAGGCGATCCCGCACGCGCAGCTCGAGATCGTGGACTCCCGCCGGCAGCCGTTGGTCAAGGGGAAAACGAGCCAAGTGGGTGTCTGGCTCGTAGGGTGGATAGAATCGGCGTCCCGCCAGGCGCAGCTCCACATCGGCGATGCCGGAGGGATCCCCGCCCACGTCCCAGACCAGGACAGCGTTGTCTGCATAGAATTCCGCCGGAACGGTCCGCCACCGGGCGCGACGGCCCTTGCCCTTGCGTTTCACCTTGATGGGCGGCGCTTTGCGCAGGGAGATGCCAGGTCCATGCGTGTCGGCATGCAGGACATAGCTGCCAGCCTTCCCCACCATGACTTTCAGGCGATCGCCGTCCCTGCGCCCACCAATCAGGGCGATGGGGCCGCCACCAGCGCCCGCCTGGAACAGGGCCACCTTGTCACGCAGGTGCTCTGGAAAAGTGGAAAGGCTGATCTCCAGCTCCAGGTCCATCTCCAATTGGAGGTCCGAAGGGCCCAGGGTGAAGACCCGGCCATCCTTGCCGCGCTTGAAGGAGAGAAAGCTGAAATCCTCCACGGTGCGGCGCTGGCTGTAGACCACCACGGCGGGATCCTGCCTGGCATCGCGCCAGACCTGTTCCCGGCCGGGGTCCAGCCACCACCCGTCCAGGCGCAAACCCGGTGAGGCGGGAAGATTGGCCACGCGCAGCTCGCCCTTGGTCTGGGGAGGCAGGATCCACTCCCAGCCCCTGGCCCTCAGCTGGCCCCAGACGGACAGCGTGTCGCCATCCGCCACCAGCACGGGCCTAAGTTCCGCGGCGTGGGCGGGCAAAGGGGCCAGACGCACATGGAAGCCGTCGGCCAGGGTGAAGCGACTCCATTCCGGATCCGGCGCAGGGGCCGGTCTGGGCACCCGGCTGTTCTTCCTGCGCCCCTTGGTTCGCCTGGCCTTGGCGGGTTTTGGACTGGGTGCCGCCGTGGCCTTCAGCTCCGCCACCGCCATGCTGTCCAGGGGAGCGAAAGCGGCCGTGGGCGGGCTTGCGGGCAACAGGCGCAGCACCAGATCCAGCCGGCTCAAATTCAGGTTCTCGTCGCGCACCAGGATCTGAAGTCTGCGCAGGGGCTTTCCATTCACAGGCCGCAGACGGCCGCGCCAGCCCTCCTCATCCACCGGACCGCTCCACAGATCCAGGGGGCCGCCGCGATTCCACAGCCGCAGCCAGGGATCACCGCTCATGTGCTGCAGCCAGCGCTGGTAAATGCGACCGCTGTGGTCGTTCCAGGCCAGGGGGAACGCATCCAGCCGCTGGCGGAAGAGTGTGTCGCCCTCCTCCACCACCTCCACCTGCCAGGGAATGGGCGCCGCACCATTGTCGGGAAGACGCTCCAGGGCGTGCAGGGCCAGGGCCACCGGACCGCGGCATGCCAGCGTATCCATCACGCGCCACTGGCTGCTTCCCCCATCCTGTGGTTTCAGGCGCATGGGAAGCAAACCGCCCTCCACCATGGCGCCAGCCTCAAGTGGAAGCAGGGCCAATCCCAAAATGCGCGGCGGAAGCCTGTCTTCCAGACGCAATCCATGGCGTCGTGGATTGAAGCACAGGTCCTCTTCGGCGGCCCGCAGCTCGTAGTGCAGGTGGGGCGGCCCATTGCCCGTGTCGCCACTTAGGCCAATGACCTCGCCGCGCTGCACGGGAAACTCCCCTGTGGCGAAGTGCAGCACATGCACATAGCGGCCACTGTCCTGACGGGCCTGCTCCAGCCTGATTGCCAGATCGTCACGGAAAGCACTCAGGTGGGCGAAGAGGTGGCGGCGGCCCAGGGAGTCCGTCACCATGAGCTGGAGGCCATAGCCGGTGTAATCCGCCGCAAGCCGGGAAATCCAGCCTCCCGCCGGTGACAGCACGGGCATGCCCTTCTCGCGGTTGGTGCTGAAATCGATGCCCGCGTGGAGACGCAGGGCGCGGGGCTCGCCAAAGCCGGATGTGAAGCGCGTGGATTCGCCCAGCAAGGGTCCAATGGGCGCCACGGGCAATGTGTTTCGCGATGCGCTGTTGGCGCGGCTGGGTTCTTTCAGGAGCGGCCAGGCCAAGAGAATGGCGACCAGCGCGGACAGCAGGAAGGTCCTCAACAGGCGTCGGTGGAAGCCCCCCGCCCGCAATCCGACAGGACGGCTCACGGCCGGCAACGCTCCAGCATGCGCTTGGCGCGAGGTGCACTGGCGCCTGCGGGAAAGCGGCCCAACAGGGCGCGGGCCTCGGAACAGGCACGATCCCGCTCACCCAGATTCTGCCAGCACAGGGCCAATTTCAGGCGGGCATCCTCTTCCTTGTTGGACTCCTCGTGCTCCAGCACTTTCAGGAAGCAACCAAGGGCATCCTGCCAGGCCTCGCGGGCATAGTGGGACTCGCCAAGCCAGTAGTAGCAGTTGTCCTGCAAGTCGGCGGGCAGGGAGGCGTCCTGCAAGAGACTCTCAAAAGACTTGCGGGCGCGATCGTTCCGGTGGGCATCGAAATCCGCCACCGCCTGCTCATAGCGGGCCAAGGCCGTGTTTCCCTTCACGGCGGGCGTGGCGGCATGGGATTCCACCATCAACATGGCGGCAATCGATAGGAGGAGCACATGGTGACGCATGGGTTCAACCAAAGGAAGCCGGGGCTCATCCGCAAGCTGAAATGCCTGCTTTTGCTTCCAATGCTGGGCCTGGGCTGCGTGTATTCCATCCAGCCCTGGCACCGGGCGGGCACCGGCGGCGGGGATCCGGCCCTGCTGGGCGTGTGGGTGGAGGTGGACAAAAGCAACACCTGGGTCTTCACCCAACAGGGGGATTCGCTCTCCGTGCTCTACCAGGCGGACAAAGAGCTGGCGCGCTTCAACGGGGCCAGTTTCACCAGCGGCGCCTGGTCATTCCTGGATCTGTGCCCGGCGGACGGCTCCTGTGGAGAAGGGGTGGCGGCGTGGTACCTGTTGCCCTTGCATGGATTGCATCGCTGGGAGATGCGGGGCGACACCTTGCTGCTGGCATCGTTGAAGGCCCAGGCGCTGGACAGCCTGATGAGCGGAGTGGACCATCCGCCGCTGGACCGCGGCAGCGACCGCTGGGTGTTCACGGGAAACCGTGAAGAGATGGCGGCTTTCCTGGATCGCCACCTGCTGGACTTGGGTCTCTACGACAGTCCAACGGTGCTGGTGAGGCCCTGAGGAGTCAGCGACTGCCTTCCAACTCCAGCAGCGCCTGCTTTCGCGGCAGACCTCCGGCATAGCCCACCAGTGTCCCCGAGGCGCCCACAACCCGATGGCAGGGCACCACCAGGGCCACGCGATTGCGCCCGTTGGCGCCGGCCACGGCCCGGGAAGCGGTGGGTTGGCCCACCTTGTCCGCCAGTTGGGCGTAACTGATGGTGGTCCCCAGGGGAATACGGCGCAGCTCCGCCCACACCTTCTCCTCAAAAGGCGTGCCGGGAAGGCAGAGGGGCACGGAAAAGCCCTTTCCCTGGCCGGCGAAGTAGGAAGCCAGCTCCTTCTCCAATTGGGCGATCAACGGGTGGGTGGAGGCCTGGAAAGCGGCATCCATGCGGCGCACAAGCGTGGCCAGCTGGCCTTCCAGGTTGTGGCGTCCATGGAACTCCAGGAGACAGACGCCCTGGTCCACGGCGCCCGCCAGAAGCGGTCCCATGGGACTGGACAGGCAGCACAAGTGGATTGTGGTGGCAGGTGAGGCGGGAGCGGAAATGGCCTCCACAGTGGCCTGGAAGGGGCCAAGGGCGCGGAAGTCCGCGCGGAATTGGTTTGCCAAGGGGATCCTCCTTTGCCCGTAGGGACACGACATGTCGTGTCCCTACATGTTGCGCCGATACTGCCCGCCCACCTCGAAGAGCGCCCGCGTGATCTGCCCCAGGCTGGCCACCCGCACAGTCTCCATCAGTTCCGCGAAAAGGTTGCCCCCCTCCGCCGCCACGCATCGCAAGCGCGCCAGCGCCTCCGGTGTCTGCGCGGCATGCCGCGCCTGGAAGTCGCGCAGGCGGGTCACCTGCAGCTGCTTCTCCTCGTCCGTGGCCCGGGCCAGCTCCAGGTGTTCGGGCACATCCGATCCCCCCGGACGCAGGAAGCTGTTCACGCCCATGATGGGCAGCTCGCCGGACTGCTTCTTCAGCTCGTAGAGCATGGACTCTTCCTGGATGCGGCCGCGCTGGTACTGCGTCTCCATGGCGCCCAGCACGCCGCCGCGCTCGCTCAGGCGCACGAACTCCGCCAGCACCGCCTCCTCCACCAGCTCCGTCAACTCGTCCATGATGAACGAGCCCTGCAGGGGGTTCTCATTCTTCGTCACGCCGAATTCGTGGCTCACGATGAGCTGGATGGCCAGGGCACGGCGCACGCTCTCTTCCGTGGGCGTGGTCACCGCTTCGTCGTAGGCGTTGGTGTGCAGGCTGTTGCAGTTGTCGTAGATGGCCAGCAGGGCCTGCAGTGTGGTGCGGATGTCGTTGAAGTCCATCTCCTGGGCGTGCAGGCTGCGACCGCTGGTCTGGATGTGGTACTTCAGCTTCTGGCTGCGCTCGTCCCCATGGTACAGGTCGCGCATGGCCACCGCCCAGATGCGTCGGGCCACGCGCCCGATGACGCTGTACTCCGGATCCAGCCCATTGCTGAAGAAGAAGGAGAGGTTGGGCGCGAAGTCGTCAATGCGCATGCCCCGGCTCAGGTAGTACTCCACATAAGTGAAGCCGTTGGCCAGGGTGAAGGCCAGCTGCGAGATGGGGTTGGCCCCCGCCTCGGCGATGTGGTAGCCGCTGATGGACACGCTGTAGTAGTTGCGCACGCGGTTGGAAATGAACCACTCCTGGATGTCGCCCATGAGCTTCAGCGCGAACTCCGTGGAGAAGATGCAGGTGTTCTGCGCCTGGTCCTCCTTCAGGATGTCCGCCTGCACCGTGCCGCGCACGGCGGAGAGCGTGGTCGCGCGCAGCTCCCCCGCCTCCACGGCACTGGGATCGCGGCCCTCCCGCTGGCGGAACGCATCCAGGGCGAAGTCCACCGCCGTGTTCAGGTACATGGCCAGAATCATGGGGGCCGGCCCGTTGATGGTCATGCTCACGCTGGTGGTAGGGCTGCTCAGATCAAAGCCGTCATAGAGCCGCTTCATGTCGTCCAGGGTGCAGATGCTCACGCCGCTCTCGCCCACCTTTCCGAAGATGTCCGGGCGCTCCTCCGGGTCCTCGCCGTAGAGGGTCACGCTGTCGAAAGCGGTGGAGAGCCGTTTGGCCGCGCTGTCCCTGGACAGGTAGTGGAAGCGGCGGTTGGTGCGCTCCGGCGGTCCCTCGCCGGCGAACTGCCGCGTGGGGTCCTCGCCCTGGCGCTTGAAGGGGAAGACCCCGGCCGTGTAGGGGAAGAATCCCGGCAGGTTCTCCAGCGCCACGAAGCGGTAGAGATCCCCCACATCCCCAAAGCGCGGCAGAGCCACCCGTGGAATGGCCGACCCGGACAGGCTGGTGCGCGTCAGCTCCTGACGATGCACCTGGCCGCGCACCGTGTATTCGTAGAACTCGCCCGTGTAACAGGCCGCCGTGGCCTGATAGGCCTCCAGCGCGGACAGGGCCCCCGCATGCAGGGCCAGGGCCAACTCCCGCCGCTTCGCCTCCAGGAGATCCGCCGCCTCGCACGGGCCCAATTCAGACACCGCGGTGGCCAGGTGGGCGCAACGGCTCAGGCGGTCGGCATCCTGGCGCACGCGGGTCTTGTAGTCTCGCACGGTGCGTGAGATTTCCGCCAGGTAACCCACGCGGTCTTCCGGTATCAACTGCCGGCGCAGCACGCGGTTGTCCGCGGCCAGCGGCGTGGTGGCGAAACCGCCGCCGAAGCGCGCCTCCAGCGCCTGCATGAAGCGGTCGAAGAACCAGTTGGTACCGTTGCAGTCGAAGCGGCTGGCCACCGTGCCGAACACGGGCAGCTCCTCGTCGGGCACATCCCAGGAGATGCCGCGGGCCCGGCGCACTTGCCGCCGCACATCGCGCAGGGCGTCCTCGCTGCCGCGCTTCTCGTACTTGTTGAGCACCACCATGTCGGCATAGTCCAGCATGTCGATCTTCTCGAGTTGGCTGGCCGCGCCATACTCGGCGGTCATGGCGTAGATGCTGAAGTCCGCCAGGTCCACCACCGCGCTGCTGCCCTGACCGATGCCGCTGGTCTCCAGCAGGATGAGGTCGAAGCCCGCCACCTTCAGCAGGGCCACGCTGTCCGCCGTGGCGGCGCTGAGCTCGCTGCCGCTCTGCCGGGTGGCCAGACTGCGCAGGAAGACCTTCTCGCCGCTCAGGCTGTTCACGCGGATGCGGTCACCCAACAGGGCGCCGCCGCTCTTGCGCTTGGTGGGATCCACACTCACCACCGCCGCGCTCTTGCCCGGATGCACCGCCTGGAAGCGGCGCAGGATCTCATCGGTCAGGCTACTCTTGCCGGCGCCCCCCGTCCCCGTGATGCCCACCACCGGGGCTCCGCCGGCGCGGCCCATTTCCAGCAACTCGTGCAGCGCCGCTGGGGCCTGGGCTCCGGCGGCCTTGCGCTCGCACCAGGTAAGGGCGCGACCCAGCGCCATTTCTTGGCGGGCCAGCACACCGGCCTTCAAATCGTCCAGGGGAAGCTGGGAAGGATCGAAGTCGCTGGCGTTCAAAGCCAGCTGAATCATGCCCTCCAGGCCCAGCTCCGCACCGTCCTGGGGGCTGAAGATGCGATCGATGCCCGCGGCGTGCAGCTCCTCGATCTCATCCCGCACAATCACGCCGCCGCCGCCGCCAAAGATCTTCACATGGCCCGCGCCTCGCTCAGCCAACAGCTCCTTCATGTACTTGAAGAAGCGCACATGGCCGCCCTGGTAGCTGGAGACGGCCACGGCCTGGGCGTCCTCCTGCACGGCGGCGCGCACAATGTCCAGCACGCTGCGATTGTGGCCCAGGTGGATCACCTCCGCCCCGGCGGCCTGGAAGACCCGACGCATGATGTTGATGGCGGCGTCGTGGCCGTCGTAGAGGCTGGCGGCGGTGACCACGCGGACGGGATGTTGCAGGCGGTGTTCCTGGGCCATGGATGATCTCACGCTTGGTTGAACGACCGGTGAATCTACCACTGCCACCGGCAAGTGGACCCACAAGTGGAAGGGGCCACCGCGGCGGCCCCTTCCAAAGATGCAGGCATCGTCAACGCCGCTCGAGTCAACGCTCCTCGCGCCAACGCAGCAGCCAGGCCGCCAGCATGTATCCCGCCACTCCCAGGGCCACTCCCGACAGCAAGTCCATGGGAGAGATCAGCGCGTCCGCACCCCAGGCTTCCCCCTTCCAGTAGGCCACTTCGTGGAAGGTGCCCAGGAATCCCCCCGGGGCCCATCCAGGAGGGAGCAGGTGGCGTCCCAGCCATTGGAGGAATGCGCCATGGCTCAGGTACAGGTCGTCGGCGATACCCGCGGCGAAGAGCAGACCCGCCGCCGCCAGCCTGCGTCCGGGGTTCCAGACGTTCAATGCGGCCAGCAGGCCCATGGTCGGCAGAAAGGCCAGGAAGTCCACCACCAGATTGGACAGCGTGCCGCCCCACAGGCGCAGGAAAGGGGTGGGCGCCCACAACAGATCCACCGCGTCCATGCCGTTGGCCCAGGCCGCACCCATGAACATCAGCAGGGGCACGACCTGCACCACCAGCACCGTGAGGGCCATCAGGAGCAGGAGCAAAGGGCCAGCCACCAGCGCCTTGGACAGCACCTGGAGGCCTTCACGCACCGGCATGGCCTTGTGAAAGGCGATGCTGCGGTCCAGGATCTCCTTACGCCACGCGCCAAGGGCGAGCAGGGCCGCCAGGAATCCCAGAGGCAACAGGGCCATCCGCCCCGTGACCATCATGACAAAGAGCAGGATCTGGCCGCGCACGACATCCGGCAACTTGCCGAAGAAGTCCAGCAGGTTGGCCAGGCTGACTTCGCCCAACTCCAGCCGGACGCCGCTGCCCACCATGCCGGGGATGAGCTGGGTCAGCGTGCTGTCCTGTCCGTCCACCCGCAGCGCCAGATGCTCCCCTTGGCCCAGATTCGCGTCCAGACGATCGGGCAGGATGAGGGCCAGGGCGCTGATGACGAGCGTCAGGCCCACCAGGGTCAGGGGCATCCAGCGCAGGGTCCGGTGCTCCCACCACTCCCTGCGCACCAGGGCAATCAGCTGCCGAGTCGCCGACTTGCCGCTCGTCGGCTGGTTCCAGGAAAGGGGCTTCATGTCTCCTCCCGCCAATGCAGGGCCCTGGCCGCGGCCACGAGCAGGAGCAAGCCCAACACCATGCCGAGAACGAGATCGGCCCCTTCACCCAGAGCGGGCGCCTTGCCCTGCGCGGCCCGCAATGCGTCCAGCCCCCGATCCTCCCAATTGATACCGGGAGGCGGCAGGTGACGGGTCATCCACAGCCACAATCCCCCGCCGGTCAGGTACAAGCGGTCCACCACCGTGGCCACCACAGCGCCCATCAGCAGCACGCCGAAGCGCCCGCCCCTTCCCGACCAGCCCAGGCTTGCCATCAGGGCGATGCTGCCGAAGAGGGGCAGGGCCCACAGGGTGTCCACCAGCAATTGGGCTCCCAGCAGGGCCCACAGGCGGAACACGTGGGAAGGCCCCCACACCAGATCCACCGCCGCGTGCCCGTGCGCCCACGCCGTTGCGCTGATCACCAGCAGACCCAGCGTCTGGGAAATCACCACAGTCCCCCACAACAGGACCAGCGCAAGGGCTCCGGTGGCCATCTTGCCACCCAGGTAGGTCCAGGGGTTCAGGGGCATGGAGAGGAAGAACAGGCTGCTGCGATTCTCCCGCTCTCGGTTCAGCATCACGCTGAAGAGACCCATCACGAGAAAGGAGCCCACGGCCGCCAACAGATGCGCGTGCCCCAGCAACAACCTGTCCAGCAGGCCTCCCCGCTCCTCCGGCGGCGTGGCGGCCGCCAGGTCCAGCAGGCTGGCGGTGGACATGCGATTCCAGTTCAGGCTGGTGCTCTCCACCTGGGTGCCGGGCGTACCGCCCAGGCTGTCGGCCACGGTCAATTGCTCGCTGCGCACTTCCACCTGGAGGTTCATGCCATTCCGCGGCACCAGCACCAGGGCCAGGGCCAGGATGAAGTGCAGGACGCACACGGCCACGGGCAGCCACAGCAAGGAACGGTGCTCCCAGAACTCCCGGCGCACCAGCACTGTGAAGCGCTTCCAGCCGCCTTGATATGCGCTGTTCATGCCCTCTCCTCCCGACCCATCATGGCCACGAAGAGATCCGCCACCCCAGGCGTGCGGAGCTCGCCCAGGGACTCCAGCCGCTCCCTCTCCACACCGTCGAAGAGGAAGACATGGCGACCGAAGAAGCTCTCCTCGCGCAGGGGCGCCAGGGCGCGCGCTGCAGCAGCCTGTTCCGGCGCGCAGGAGAGCTGGGCGAAGCGGTCTGCCACTTCGTCCATGGGCAGGTTGAGCAGGATGCGTCCCTGGCGGATGAAGATCAGGTCCGTGAGGATGTGCTCCACCTCCTCCACCTGGTGCGTGCTGATGAGGATGGTGCGGTCCTCGTCGAAGAAGTCCGTCACCAGACTGCTGTGAAAGGCCTTTCGGTACAGGATGTCCAGGCCCAGCGTGGGTTCGTCCAGCACCAGCAGGCGCGCGTCCACGGCCATGGCCAGGGCCAGGTGCAATTGGGTTTTCATGCCTTTGGAAAGCCGGGACACCTTGAAGGAGGGTTGCAGATCCGTGCGCGCCAGGAAGGCTTCCGCCATGGGACGACGGAAGCGCGGATGAACGCCTTCGCAGTAAGTCAGCAGCTGGTCCACGCGCATCCAGTCGGGCAGGGTGGCCACATCGGCGATGTAAGAGAGCTGCTCCAGCATGCGCGCCCTGTCCCGGTGGGGATCCAGGCCCAGCACCTCCAGCCCGCCATCGAAGCGCAGCAGGCCCATCAGACACTTGAGGAAGGTGGACTTGCCCGCTCCATTGGGCCCAATGAGACCCACAATGCGTCCCGCCGGCAGCACCAGACTCACATCCGTGAGGGCCTGCACCTTGCCATAGCGCTTGCCCAGGCCTTTGGCCTTCACCAGCTCAACCACGGGACACCTCCGCTTCCTTGCCCTCCGCCGGGACGGGCAGATCCTTGGTCAACTCCTGCACCGAGAGGCCCAGCGCCGTGATGCGCTGGCGGATGCGCGGCCACTCGCTTTCCAGAAACTGCCGCCGCTCCTGATCCATCAACCGCGTCCAGGCGCCTTCCTTGATGAACATGCCCAGCCCCCTGCGTTTCTCCAGCACGCCCTCGTCCACCAAGAGCTGGTAGGCCTTCATCACCGTGATGGGATTGACGGCCAATTCCGCCGCCACCTGGCGGACGCTGGGCAGCTGCTCTTCCACCTTCAGACTCCCCCCCAGCACCAGGCGCACAATGCGATCCCGGATTTGCAGGAAAATGGGGTCTCGATCATTCCAGTTGCTCGCCATGGGTGGATCCATGTTTTGGTGTTGTATCGAACTACACCACTAAAACACGCAAACAGCCAAGGAAAGGTCAAGGGCTTGCTGATCATTTTTCATGAAAATCCGACAACGCGTGGCATCAATAGAAGCGAGAGTTTTCCTATTGATCTTCAACAGGTTTGCCTGGACCGGGCGCAGAATTTGAGATGTGCCATGTGGGCGCCCTCAGGCGGGGCGGCGGAATCGGCCATAGAGCAGGCCCACCCACAGGGCGGTGAAGAGCAGGTAAATGCCCAGACTCCAATTGGAATGTCCCAAGGCGCTGGCCGATCCCGTGGCCACTTTCACCGATTGTGCCAGCAGATCCATCATGAGCAACTGGGTGGCGCAGCCCATCCACCGCATGTGGGAGGCCAGGCTCTCAAGCGTGGACTGACGCCGGGCGGGTGCCAGCCAGTAGTCCTTGTTGGGCAGGTTGATGAGATCGTCCGGCAGGCGGGCCATCAGCCAGGGCAGGGCCAGGAAAAGAGCAGCATTGAAGGCCAGCAGCACCCAGTTGAGGATGATCAGGGCCGCGCGGCTGCCATGGGAGTCCGGCGTGCCGTCAAAGCTGAAATGCAGGGGCACCTGCTCCGGCAACACCCAGGCGGCGTGCAGGAGTTGGGCCACGGACAGGGCGCACACCAACAGGAAGCCCAGCAGGCTGAGTCGTCGCATCATGAAGACTCCTCAGGACAGCCATTTCCCCAGCGCCAGCCCTGCCACCGCGGCGCCCAGGCCCAGCAGGGCGCTGCCTGCCAGATAGCCCAGGGAGTTCAGCCATTCACCGCGTTCCAGGAGGCCCAAACCTTCCCATGCGAAGGTGGAAAAGGTGGTGTAGCCGCCCAGCAAGCCCACTCCCAGGAACAGGCGCAAGCCGTGGGAAGCCTCGTGGCGCTGCAGGCCCAGGCCCATCAACAGGGCCAGCACGAAAGCGCCGCTGAGGTTGATGGCCATGGTATGCCAGGGGTAGGCCTCGCCCACCCGCTGCTGGATCCATTGCCCCATCAGGTGGCGCAAGCCGCCGCCCAAACCGGCGCCCGCCATCACCAGCCAGAGCTGGGTGGATCCCATCAGCACTCTCCTTCCGCAGCGGCAAACGCCACCTGCAGTTTTCCCGCCAAGCCGCTGCTGCGGCGTGTCACATTCCCAAGGGCCTGGCGCAGGGCCGCTTCCGAGGCCACCAGCACCAGCTTCTTGCGGGCGCGGGTAAGACCGGTGTAGAGCAGTTCGCGGCACAGGAGGGGCGACGCTTCCTCCGGCAGGACCAGCAGAAGCTCATCCGCCTCCGATCCCTGGCTCTGGTGCACGGTGATGGCCCATGCCTCATCGTGGGGCGGCACCTGGGCCTCGTCCAGGGACAGGGCCTGCGTATCGCCGGTGTGAAAATGGAACTTTCCTGTTCCCGGCGCATGCTCCCGCACTCCGCTGTCGCCATTGGCCAAGCCCAGCACATGGTCGTTCACGCGGATGAGCACGGGGCTGAAACTTCCCATCCCACTTTCCTGAAACTGGCGACGGCACCACGAATTCACCGCCTCCACGCCCTGGGGACCGCTGCGACGCCCGCAAATGGTGCGGAAAGTGTCCAGGGCGGCCAGCGCCTCAGCAGCGCTCCCCGCCTTGATAAAGGGATCCAATCCCTTGCGCAGGGCCTCGCTGAACGCGACCCCGGACCGGGCATCCCCACGCTGGATCCATTCCACTTCGCCGCCACCGCGCAGGGCGGCCATGGCGGCCTCACCATCTCCAGTTCTTACCGCCAGGGCCAATCGGCCAATGGCGCTGTCCTGCCCAAAGCGCCGGCTTGCCATCAGCGTGGTGACCATAGGGGTCGGCGCTCCGCCTTCGTCCACCCGACGGCCCGCCAGACCCTCCACCACATGATGGAGCACGGCACCGGCGTCCACGGACGCCAGCTGATCCGCATCCCCCACCAACAACAGTCGGGCATGGGGCGGAAGAAAGGCCAGCACACGGTCCATCAAGCCCAGGTCCACCATGGAGGCTTCGTCCACCACCAGCCAGTCCAGGGGTGGCGCCTCGTGCAGCAGGCGATGCAGCGTGCTGGCCCGTGGCAATGTTGAAAGGGCCTGGCGCAGCTCCTGGGGCAGCCAGCCCAGACTTTCACCCAGGGCCTCCTGCAGACGGGCGGCAGCTTTTCCGGTGGGCGCGGCCAGCCGAATGCGCAGCCCGGGCTCCAGGGCCAGCGCCACCGCCAGCATGCGGCCCACTGTGCTGGTCTTGCCCGTTCCCGGGCCACCGGTGAGCACATGGAAGGGGCGCTGGAACACCGCCTCCACCGCCTGCCGTTGCAAAGGATCGCCGTCCTGGGGCGCCACCCGCTCCAGGAGCTCGGCCAATCCCGCTGGCGGTTCCAACGGGCGCATGCGGAACAGCAGGGCCTGCGCCACCCGGCCTTCCGCGGCATGCATGCGCTGCAGATAGAGGCGGCCAGCCTCCAGTACAAGGGGTTGCGGCGCCCCGCCATTTCCCTCGTGGGCCACCACGCCGCTTTCCCGCAACTCCGCCAGCCAGTCTTCCAGGTTCGGACAGGTCCCGGGCATGGACAGTGCACCATGCGCCGACTCCCGGCCCAGCAAGCCATGCTCCCGCCCGGCCCATTCCTCCAGCAACAAGCAGGGATGCCCCACCCGCCGCTGCCGACTGGCCAGGGCCGCCGCCAGCGCCACTCCACCCTGTGGGTGCGGAGCCCCCTTGGTCAACAAATGGGCCAGTTCAAGATCCACAAGGCTGAAGCCCTCGGCCGCGCCGTCTTCCTTGCGCAATGTCATGCCAGCCTCCCCAACTCCTGGTCCAACTCCAGGATCAACTCCACCGGCAGGATGTCCGTGAGCACGCCGCTGTCAGGATCCTCCTGGCGCAAGCCGCGCAGATAGACATAGCGCAGGCCTCCCAGATGGCGCCAGGGATCGTGGTCCTTGTCCACCCGCTTCAGATGCCGGTGCAGGGCCGTCAGGTAGAGCAGGGCCTGCAGGAAGTAGCCGGACTCCGCCATGGAGCGCACCATGCGTTCCCTGGTGTAGGCGGCGGCATTGGGTGCCAGGCGGTTGGATTTCCAGTCCACCACCCACCACCGGCCCTCCCAGCACAGGCACAGATCCATGAAGCCTTTCAGGAATCCGGGCGCCATGGGCCTGGCCTCCCGGCGCGTGGCCAATTCCAGCGCCGCCAGCGTGTCCGGCTCCTTCACCCCCAATCGCCCGGCATTGTGCAGCAAATGACTCTGGCACAGCTCCCGCAGTCGGGCCCCCGAGATTCCTTTCGTGGAAAGATGAAAGGCCAGCTCCGTGGCGCGCAGTCCGGCTTCCACATCCAGGGGAACGGGACCTCCCCCCCCCAAGGGCCGATGCAGCACGGCGTCCAGACGAGGCGCCAGGAAGGCGGCATGTTCCTTTCCCAGCCCGGCGGATTGCAACTCCTCCTCGCAGAGGCGCACCGTGACACCACCCTGGTCGAGGCCCGTTTCCAACAGCGCGTGCAGGCAGATTCCCGCTCCCGTGCCGGCGGGGAACTTGGCCCAGGCATCGCGCCCGGCGGAAGTGGCATCCTCCAGGTCCGCATCCCCGCCTTCACTTGGGCTGTCCTGCGCGGCGAACCACTCATCCACGCGCTCGTCGGCATGGGCGTCCCGCAGAAGACTTGTGAAGGAGGAGCTGCTCTCCCGCTCCTCCAGACTGCCCTGGAATGTGCGCACAGGCAGGGCGGTCTCAACCGAGGCCTGCTCATTGCCGGGCATGGAAGGCGAATCCTCGTCCAGGCACAAGGGCTCCACCGCAACGCCCTCGCCTGCCGCCTCCAGCGCGCGCCATTGCTGCAGCTGGGCCTCAGCCCCCTGCTCCTTGAAGGCCTTCCACGGATCCTTCTCGCCGGGATGCGCGCAGTCCCCCAGCCCTCCGCCCAGCAGGAGCCAGTCCAGCGGAGAGGGAAAAAGCTTGTCATGATTGGTGAACGCACTGTAGCAGAAGAGCTGGGAGCGCGCCCGTGTCAGGGCCACATAAGCCAGCCGCAGAGACTCCGCCAGACTGGCGTCGGCCAGGACGCTCTTCTCCTCACCCTCAAGGGGCATCCCTGGTGAGGCAAACAGGCGCCGCTCCCCCTGGGTGGAGGGCAGGCGCAGCTGGGCGAAAGTCTCCACCCTGGCGTCTCCGGCCCACAGGAAGGGGCAGAACACCAATGGATACTCCAAACCCTTGCTCTTGTGCATGGTGACAATGCGCACCAGGTTGTCCTCGCTCTCCAGCCGCTGCTCCCACTCGGCGGATGGCCGGGACTCCTGCGCCTTGACCTGCGCCAAACGCGCCATGGCGCCGGGATCCACGCGCCGCAGGGTCTCCTCCTGGCGAAGCAGTTCCAACAGGTGGTTCCAGTTCACCACGCGCCGCTCACCCATGGGACGGGCGAGCATGGCCTCGCGCCAATGGGTGCGGCCAAGGAACTGATCCAGAGCAGCGGCCAAGGAGCCCGTCTGGGCCCGCGCCCGCGCCAGATGCAGTTCCGTTTGCGCAAGCAGGAGCAAGTCCGGCTGGTGAAGGGTATCCAAGGCCGTGCCGCCCAAGGCCCGGGCGAGGCCCCCGGCCAGCAACGCACGCGCCAGTCCGCTGTCATCGGGACGCTCCATGGCCTTCAACAGCACCACCAGCTGGCCCGCCTCCGCGCTTGACCACACGGACTCGCGTCCCCCCTGGATGCAGGCCAGACCGCGCTCCGCCAGTGCCTGGGCCACCAGTTGGCCCTGCCGACTGGTGCGTACCAGAATGGCCACCTCACGGCCTATGATGCTCTGCAGGTCCTCGCCTGTGCCGCGACGAACCCAACAGGCCCCGGGACCCAGCAGGCGCTCCACCATTTGCGCCACATGCCGGCAGATGCGCTCCTCCGCCAGCCCTTTGGAAATGCCGGATTGCTCCTCCTGCACCACATGGAAGGCGCGCAGGATTGCGCCATGCAATTTCACGGCGCGGTTGTCGGGCTTGGGACAGGCTTTCACCGGCGCGAAGGCCACGCCACTGTGCAGGAAGGGCCCCTGACCGGGAAAGCGCTCCTGCTGGAAGAGCTGATTCACGGCCGCCACCAGGGGCGGATCCGAGCGCCAGTTGGTGTACAAGGCGCGCTGGGTATCGGCGGACGCGGCAACCTTCAGATAGGCATCCAGGTCCGCGCCGCGGAAACCGTAAATGGCCTGCTTGGGATCGCCCACCAGCACCAGGGGATGCCCCACTTCGCGGAAGATCTGGTGGAAGATCTCCGTCTGCAGGGGATCCGTGTCCTGGAACTCGTCCAGCATGGCCATGGACCAGCGTTGCTGCAGAAGGTCCTTCAAGCGGGCGCCCTGGGGACCCAGCAAAGCCTTCAGCACCATGCTCAGCAGGTCGCTGAAATCGAGGCGGCGCTCCTGCAGCCTTAGGTCGGCGGCACGGGCCGGCCAGGTGGCCACCGCCTCCTCTTGCAGGGCGCGCAGCAAGCGGGCAAAGGCTTCGGCCAGGTCGCCACAGGCCTGCTCCAACGCGTCCATGGCATCGAAGAAGGGATGGGGACCCAGCGGTGGCGCGCCCTTCCGCTGCTTTCCCCGCAGATGGGTTGAGGTGAAATACCAGGCCCCATCGCCCGTGCGCTTGGGCATCTGGTCGCAGGACGCGCCCGTCTGCAGCCAGGCTCCCAGGTCCTCCAGCAAGGAGGTGAAGTGTTCCTGCTTATAGGATCCGGCATTCAGGCTCAGCCCCTGCAACTCCTCCCGCAGGGCCGAGACGCCCAGCATGTCAAAGGCGATGCAACAGGTCTCAAGGCATTGGCGCTGTTTCAGAATGAGCTGTGCTGCGTGCCAGACCGCCTGATTCACCGCCTGGGGAAAATCCCCCTCCAGGGCGCCCACCCGGCCTTCTCCGGCCTTGCTGGCCATGGCCGCCCACAGGGCGGGCTCGAGCAGGCTCCGGGACTGGCGGCCCCCGCCAGCTTTCTGCCCCCCCAGCCAATCCATGAAGGCGTCTGGCAGTTGGGTCCACCAGCGACGCAGTTGATCCATGGCCACGCGTTCCATGGCCTCGCCAGCCTCATCGCCCAACTCCACCTTGCCGCTCAGTCCGGCGCCCAGTCCGGCTTCTCCCAGGACGCGACGGCAGAAGCCGTGGATGGTGAAGATGGAGGCCTCGTCGAACTGGGCCAGGGCGCGACGCAAGCGCTTCCGCGCGTTCTCCTCATCCACCATGCCTGCGGCCACCATGTCCCGCAGCAGTTCGTCCTCCTTCACGCCGGGCACCTTCTCCAAGCTGGCCAGGGCCTCCTCCAGCCTGTGCCGCATGCGCTCGCGCAGGTCGGCGGTGGCGGCCTCTGTGAACGTGAGGATGAGGATCTGCGGCAGCTCCCGCCCTTCCGCCAGGCATCGCACCAGCAGGGCGCCAATGGTCCAGGTCTTGCCTGTGCCCGCGCTGGCCTCCACCAGCAGCGTGCCCTTGATGGGCGTGGCGAGCACATCCATGGTGGGGATCATGCCGCACCTCGCTTTCCGGAAGCCTTCTTCGGAGGCAAAAGGGCACCCAGACCACAGGCCAGATCCAGCACCTGCGTCGCCAGGCCGGGGTGACAAAGGGGATCCGTCCCATCCAGCACCAACTGCACCCAGGCGTCCTCCAGCAGATATTCCCTGCCCTGGAACCAGTCCCTGGACTGCAGGAGACCAGGCTCCCTGTCCTTCCCTTCCGCCGCCGCTTGGGCCATTTCCTCGCTTGCACGCTGAAACCATGGCATCCAGCGGTGTTGCCCCAGCCGCCACACCGCAAGGATTTCGCGCAACTGGGCCAGGGCATCTTCAGGCCCCGGCAGCTCCTCCACCTTGGCCGCGCCCTTGTCCAGGGTGATCAACACGGCACGGCGCGCCCCAATGGGAGGGCCTGACTGTGCCAGCTGCCAGGCCAGATGCTGAATCCAGCCGGGCAGGCGCTGGCGGGAGGAGTCGGACCCCAGCGCGGTCAGCACCAGCGTGCCCGCGCCCTGCCAGACTTCGCCCTTCAAAGTCAAGGCGTCCACCGCCGTGGTGGTGGTGGTCCTTTCCAGCGGAGCGCCACAGGCTTCCCGCGCCGCACCAAGCGCACTCTCCACGTCATGCTGCAACTCCTCCAGCTGACGCTGCCCCGGCCGCCCCCAGGGCAACAGGCCTTCAGCACGCAGCACCTTCTCCTCCCGCGCCGCATCCCGCCCTTCCAGCCTGGCTTGCAACAAGCGGTTGCGCAGCATGCCCCGCGTCAAATGGTCCAGGAAGAAGGGTTCGTGCCGAGGAGGCACCTGTCCGTCCCAGGGAAGGCGCACACCGGCGCGGCGCAGGAAACTCCTGGCAGGATTGCGATAGAAGGACAACAGCTGGGCCAATTCCAATTCCTGTGGAAGCTCGGTCTCCGGCAGGGTGGCCTGCCACAGGCGGAAATCCGCGTCCGCCCTGGGTCGTCCGGCTGCCCGGAATCCCTTCAGGGCATTGGCCATGCGGTGCCGTCCCATGTGGAAGGAAGCCTCGTCGCTGGTGTCATAGGCCCGTTCGCTGAAGCCCTGCATGGGATGCTGGCGGGGCCTCACGGCTTTCAAATCCGGAGAGGAGTCCTCCGTCCCTTCGCTCTCGGGCATGATCCTGCGCGTGCACCTTTCCAGCCAGGTGGTGACTTCACCCACCACCACGGAGGGTGGCCGCACCCGTCCTTCACGAGGATCCAGGCCCTGCCAGAAAATGAGCAAGGCATCCTGTGCCGCGCAGATGGCGTCCAGGAACTGGCCGCGATCCTGCTCCCGGGGCTGGCGGTCTCCCAGGATTGTCTCCAGTTGGCACAAGTCCAGCTCGTCCCGCCGGGCCGCCCGGGGAAAGGCCTGATCGTCCAGCCCGAACAGCACCACCACCCGCGCGGGCAGGCCTCGCCCCGCCAGCATGGGCAGCATGGTCAGGCGACCATCCAGCCCCGCCACGGCCCCATCCTCCGGCTGCAAGAGCTCGCGCAGGGCATCCAGGGCCACAGGCCAGCCGACGCTGCCACAGGATCCCGCCGCCGCCACTTTTCGCTGGCCCTCGGAGATGCGCCGTCGCAGGGCGTCCAACTCGCGTTTCTCGCCATCCCCGAAAGGCTCCAACAACCGGGGAAGCAATAGCAGGAGCCAGTCCATCCACTGGGCGGGCTCCCGCTCCACCTGCACATCCAGGCGCAGCGCCACCAAGGCATGATGCCAGGCCAGCAGCGCCTCCAGCAAGGCGTGGCGTCCCGCCACCTCATCCACAGGGAGATGAGTGGAATCCCCGCCGCCGGCCTCCATGGCGTGGCCCAGCACCAGGCGATCCAAACCGGCGCGCCAGCTGTGCTCATCCGTGGGCGGCAATTCCAGCCGCTCCCGGTGTTGCGCGTCCAGCCCCCACACAATGCCCGCCAGGCGGCACCAATCTGCCAGCAGGGGCAGGTCGGCGGCTTCCAGCCCCAGCTTGCGCCTGAGCGGCGCGCAGGCCAGCGGGGCCAGCACCTCGTCCACCTGCCAGCGGCCCAGAAGAAGTTCCAGCACGCCCAGCAGGCTTTCCTGCACATCACTTCTTCCCTGTCGAGCCATGGCCCAGGGTATCCGCCGGCCCTCCTCCTGGCTGCCGAACACCGACTCCAGCGCCGGGCGGGCAGCATCAATGTCCGCGCACAGCACCAATACATCGCCGGGGGCCAGGTCTGGATGGCGCTGGAAGAGGTCCAGAAGACGATCGTGCAGGACTTCGGCCTGTCGCAACGGGCTGTGGCAGGCGTGGAGCTGCAGACTGGAGTCCAGCGGCCCCACGGGCATGGGGCCCAACTCAGCCAGGCTGTGCTGCAGCCGGTGCAGCAGTTGGCCCTTCTTCCTTTCATCCAGTGCATCCAGCGGCGCATCAAAGGTGGCCTCCACCTCCAACAGCTGGTCAATCCACTGTCCCAACTCCTGACCATTGGCCTGGATCAACGGGGCCTCATCCACATCCAGGGCTTCCCGCCGCCGCCGTTTGCAGGCCAGATCCGTCCAGTAATAAGTGGGTGAAGGATTGGCCAGATAGAAATCCACCTGCCGCCACTGGGACAGGCGTTCCACCAGCTTCAATTGGGCTGGCGGAAGGCCGCGCAAATTGAAGAAGCCGATGCGACGCGGCAGCGCCTTCACATCCTGTTCCGTGGACTCCAGGAGCCAGCGGGCCATCAAATCGGCACGGGTGGGCGCGGGAGTCTGTTCACGCAGCCGAAGCCAGAGACGCTTCTGCCAGGGCGCTTTCAGGGCGGCCTCCTGCGCTTTGAGCGCCCCCGGGAAGTCCGCGTGGGGCCCGCCTTGCCAGGCAAGCAGCATGCCGGGACGAAAAACCAGGTACTGGTCGAAGAGATCCGCCAGCCGCTGGCCCAAGTCCCGCGCGGCCCGCTCCCCACCCATTTTTCGCAGAAGGGTCTCGCCTGGGCCCGCCAGGGCAGGCTCCTCCGCCAACAGTGCGCAGATGCGCCACGCCAGGGCCTCCTTGCCCCAGGGCGAGGGGTGTTCCAGCCCTCCTTCGGCAAAGGGCAGGAGGAGGGAATCCCAAATGAAGGCCGCCGGCATGGGCATGTGAAGACGGGCTGTGGCGCCCAGCAGGCGTGTCAGCTCCAGCGGCAGGCGCCGGGCCAGGCCCCGGGACTCCACCACCACCACCTCCCTTTCCATGGGAGCCAGAGGGTCCGCTTCCATTTGACTGGCAAGCGCTTCCATGAGAGGATGAATGTGATGGGCCTGGTGGACCTTGAACATGGGGCCTCCGGATAGTGCGCATGGAAGATACAGGGGCTTGGGACATGCCGCGAGCCGCATGGGGAAATGGCCGCCCCATTGGCCCTACATTGGCGCAGCCACCAAGAGGTACCCCATGCCCCGTCGCAATCTGCGCCGTCTGTTGAAAGATGAATTCACCGGCTACAGCTTGCCCGTCTTCCGCCAGGATCTCATGGCGGGGCTGACCGTGGCGGCGGTGGCCCTGCCCTTGGCCCTGGCCTTCGGCGTGGCCAGCGGCGCCAGCGCGGCGGCGGGATTGGTCACCGCCATTGTGGCGGGCCTGCTCATTGGCGGACTTTCCGGCGCGCCCTATCAGATCAGCGGGCCCACGGGCGCCATGAGCGCCGTGCTCATTGTGCTGGCACAGCGCTACGGGCTGGAAGGCGTGTGGGTGGCGGGCCTGCTCAGCGGCCTGCTGCTCCTGCTCATCGGCCTCCTGCGCATGGGACGCTTCATCTCCTTCATCCCCGCGCCGGTGATCACCGGCTTCACCAGCGGCATCGGGCTGATTATTGCCATTGGCCAGCTGGACAACTTCCTGGGCGTGCACACGCCCGCCCACGACAAGGCGCTGCACAAGCTGGTGGCCTACTTCCAGGTGCCGTGGACGCCGGACGGGCCCACGCTGGCCCTGGGCCTGATGGTGGTGGGTCTGATGATCCTTTGGCCGCCCAAGTGGGGCGCCCGCATGCCCGCCAGCCTTGTGGGACTGGTGCTGACCACGGCCCTGGCTCAGCTGGCCGGCTGGGATGTGGCCACCATTGGCAGCATCCCCACCTCGCCCATCCTGGCGGAGCGCCTGCGACTGGACGCCGTGCCCTGGCAGCATCTGGGGGACTTCATCTACCCCACCCTCACCATCACGGCGCTGGGCGCGGTGGAATCCCTGCTCTGCGGCATGGCGGCCTCCAACATGACCGGCGTGCGCCTGCAGGCCAATCAGGAGCTGGTGGCCCAGGGTCTGGGCAACATGCTCATCCCCTTCCTGGGCGGCGTTCCCGCCACCGCGGCCATTGCGCGCACCAGCGTGGGCATTCGCAGCGGTGGGCGCACACGCATGACGGGCATCCTCCACGCCGTGGGTCTCTTGCTCAGCATGCTATTGCTGGCGCCGGTGATGGGACGCATTCCCCTGGCCGCCCTGGCGGGCATTCTCATGGTCACGGCCTGGCGCATGAACGAATGGGCGGCCATCCGCTTCATGTTCTCCCACCGTTTCAAAACCGCCATGCTGGCTTTCACCGTCACCTTGCTGGCCACCATCACACTGGATCTGACCCAGGCCATCCTCATCAGCACCTTCCTGGCGGGCGCCATATTCCTTAGCCAGATCGCCAGCCTGGACATCGAGCGCCAACCCGTGGACGCTGCCAAGCTGCGTCAGCGCGGTCTGGAGATCTCCAGCGAATGCCCCCATGTGGAAGTGGCCTTCATCACAGGCCCGCTCTTCTTCGCCGCCGTGGGCAATTTCAATGAGGCCTTCGCCGGCGGGCGCCCCACCCAGGCCCTCATTCTCTCCATGCGTGGCGTGCCCCTCATCGACACGGCGGGCCTGGAGGCCATCATGCAGCTGAAGGAGCACCTGCACCGCGCGGGAGGGCACTTGATGCTGGCGGGCGTGAATCCCCGCGTTCGGGTGATGATGGAGCGCGGGGGCATTGTGGACGCCATCGGTCGTGAGAATTTTTTCTGGGGCAGTGACGAGGCCATTGTGGAAGCCGACCGCCGGGGCTGCCCCTTCTGCGCCCGACCCGCACGCATGGCCTGGCCGCGCGGCGCGGCAGATGAGGCATTCACGCCGGTGGACGGCGAAGAGGACAAGGACTGAATTCCCAGGCTCCCCCTGCCGATGAGGGCCTCGGCCACGCATGCCCGGCTGGCCGAAAGGGGGATCCCCATGGTGTTGACGCGCACTCCGCGACTTTTGCTTGCCGCCGCCCTGCTGGTGGTCTGGTTTCCCAGGTTCAGCTCAGCCGCCCGTCCCTTCACGACAGAGGATGCCGGCACCGCCGGAAGCCGGGTGACCGAACTGGAGGCAGCGCTGGACATGACCCACGAGAGCGCCTGCAGTGGCTTTGCACTGAGCCGGGGCTTGAGCGGGAGGCTGGATGTCGGTCTTGCCTTTTGTCTGGAGCATCGGGACGGCGGCAGCGCCTACGATGGCGCTGAAGCCTCCTTCAAGCTGGCCTTGTGGCCGGAACATGTGGCCCTGGCGGGGGTGGCGGCCTTGAACGCGCCGGGACGCGGCCTGACCCTGGCCTGGTCCCAGGGCCTGGGCACCCTGCAATTGGATGCCAGCCTGGGATCCTTCCTGGAACTGGGAGGCAACGCGCATGGCGAGTGGGGTCTGGCGCTGAGTGGCGCAAGGGGCTCCATTGGCATGGGTGCGGAACTGCACGGCCTGCAGGACGAGGCGGCCACCTGGCTGGTGGGACTGACGGCGCCCATGGGCGCACTGGCCTTGGATGTGGGACTGGGAGGCGGCTTCCATCCCGGCCGGGACCTGACGGTGGTGGCCGGCATGACCCTGCCGCTCAACCCGCGCTGAAGCGCGGCCGCATCAGCCCTGTTGCTTCAGCCCGGCGCTCTCCCGCCGGGCTTTCAGGTATTCCACCACCGGTGGCACGCAGCTGAGCACGATGATGGCCAGGATGACGAGCTTGAAATTGCGCTGCACGAAGGGCAACTGGCCGAAGGTGTGCCCGCCGTAGACGAATAGACCCACCCAGGACAGGCCGCCCACCACATTGTAGGCCAGGAAGTGGCGGTAGCTCATGGCGCCCACGCCAGCCACGAAGGGCGCGAAAGTGCGGATGATGGGCACGAAACGCGCCAGGATGATGGTCTTGCCGCCGTGGCGCTCAAAGAAGGCGTGGGTGCGCTCCAGGTGCTGGCGGTTGAACAAGCGCGAGGCCTCCCCGCGGAAGACGCGCGGGCCAATGAGATGGCCAATCCAATAGTTGAGCGTGTCGCCCAGGATGGCGGCCACGCTGAGCAGCAGGAAAAGGGTGTGGACATCCAGGCTGGAGCCAGGCGCCGCCGCCAGGGAACCAGCGGCGAAGAGCAGGGAGTCGCCAGGTAACAGCGGCAGGAAAACCAGACCTGTTTCGCAAAAAATGATGGCGAAGAGGATGCCGTAGAGCCAGGTCCCGTACTGTGCCGCCAGACTGACCAGATGCGTGTCGATGTGCAGGATGAAATCCACCAGGCTCTTCAGCAGCTCAATCACCAGGCTCCCTTTCTATTTGCCGAATGCGATGTCGTCGGACAGCTCGTTCACATCGTCGGCTTGGTGGGGGAAATGCCGCCCCAGATGGTCGCCCACGGCCAACACGGCCTCCGCCAGGCCATCCGCGAAGCGGTCTTCGCGAAAGTGCCGGGCCATGGCCTGGGCGGTTTGCTGCCAGAAGGCATCGCCCACCCGCTTGTGCAACTCTTCATCACCCACAATGGCGAAGCGCTGGGAGCGCGTGGCCAAATAGACGAGCACGCCGTTGCGCTGGACCGTGTTGTGCATGCCAAGGCCGGCAAAAATCTGCCGGGCGCGCCGATAGGGATCCCGGCGGAAAAGGGGCAGACGCCCTTCCAGATAAACGCGGATCTCCGCGCTGGTGCCCGCTTCGGCTTTCTCCACCGCGGACTTCACCTGGTCCTGCTCCTCCTGGCTCAGGAAGAGGGCGGGCCGTTTGTGCCGTGTCATGCTACCACCCTCCACTGGCGCCACCGCCACCCGAGAAGCCTCCGCCGCCGGAGAAGCCGCCTCCACCCCCACCACCGAAGCCACCGCCGCCAAAGCCACCGCCCCGGCTGGCCGAGCCAAGGATGCTGCCAATGATGAGCGGCGTCATGCCGCCTCCCCTGCCCCGTCCACCAAAAAGTGCCACCAGCGCCACCAGGGCCAGGAATCCAAACAAGCCTCCGCCACGGGAGCGTCCACCGCGCCGGGACTGGGTTTGCGCAACCTCTCCCTTGGCCAGGGGATCATCCGGCGCCACACGACGCGCCACCTCCACCATCAGGAACTTGAAGCGCGCGCTGGCGGGATCCCGGGGAATCTGCAGCATCTCGCGGATGATGCGGCCCGCCTGGATGTCCGGCAGGCTCTCCTCCAGTCCGTAGCCCACCTCGATGCGCGAGGCCTTGGCATTGGGCAAGACCAGGGCCAGCACGCCGCGCTGGGTGTCCTTGTTGCCAATCTTCCAATGCTGGTAGAGCCGGTTGGTGTAATCGGTGATCTCCGCGTCCGCCTCCGGCAACACGGCAATGAGGAACTGGATGCCCGTGCGCTGTTCGAAGGCGTAGAGCTGATCCGCCAGGACCCGGGCGTCATCCGCCGACACAATGCCCACAAAGTCCTCAAAATGGCGGGTGGGTGCGGGCGGCAATTCGCCCGCGGCAAAAACCCGGCCCAGCGTGAGGAACAGCAGGGCCAGCAGAAAGAGGCGGGCGCGTCTCATGGACGGCCTCCTGCGCTAAGGGACACGGATAGGGCCGCTATTTCTCGAAGCTCACTTTGGGGGCCTTCTCGGCACCCTCGTCGGCCTGGAAGTACTCGTGCTTCTGCAGTCCGGCAATGCCCGCAATGATGTTGGCGGGGAAGCGGCGGATGCCCGCGTTGAAGTCTTTGGCCATGTCGTTGAAGCGGCGGCGCTCCACGGCGATGCGGTTCTCCGTGCCTTCCAGCTGGGTCTGCAGATCCAGGAAGTTCTGATTGGCCTTCAGGTCGGGATACTTCTCCACCACCACCATCAGGCGGCCCAGCGCGCTGCTCAGCTCACCCTGGGCGGCCTGGAACTTCTGCAGGGCCTGCGGATTGTTCAGGGCCTCCGGCGTCAACTCGGCGGTCACCTGGGTGGCCTTGGCCCGCGCCTGCACCACACCCTCCAGCGTTTCGCGCTCATGAACGGCGTAGCCCTTCACCGTCTCCACCAGATTGGGGATAAGGTCCGCCCGCCGCTGGTAGACGTTTTCCACATTCGCCCACTGCCCCGTGACGCCCTCATCCAGGCTCACCAGGGTGTTGTACTTGCCAATGCTGCCGAAAACCAGCAACACCAGGAGCAGCACCACGCCGCCCACGATCATCAGGGTCTTGCTCATGTTGTCCTCTCTTTTTCCACCGCGTGGGGCCGACAATATCCACAAGGTGGGCGAGACCTGCCCCGCATTTCTTCAGGGGGCGGCCTTGGCCTCCAACCGGTGAAAGGGATGTCGGCAGGCCTTCCCTTGTCCAGCCAGGAAGCCGCCCGGCACCAGGCTCAGGCCAGCAGCTTGCGACCAATGGTGGCGAAGTCCCGGGCAAAGAGCGCCAGGCGCTCCTCCAGGGCCGGCACCGGCGCCCCGTCTTCAGGCAGGTCCCTCTCCAGCGCGTAGACCACTCGGGGCAGCTGGATCATGCGCCACTCGTTCATGCACATCTGCGTCAGGTGCATGGTGCTCAAATAGCTCTTCTCGCCACCTGCGGCGCACAAGATGCCGAAGAACTTGTCCTCGCAGCCCTTCATGCAGGTGTCCAGCACCATTTTCAAGCCATCGTTCACCGTGTAGCAGTGCACGCCCATGCCGAAGACATAGTTGTCCGACTCGGCCACCAGGTCGGCCAGGGCGCGCATGCTGTCTGTTTTGCCCAGATGGCAGGGACGCAGTTCGATATCGCGCAGGTCCACCCAGCGAGTGTCCACTTCATGCTCCGTGCGCAGCAGCTCGTCAACACGCTGGCACAGCCGTCGGGAGCGGGAGGCGGGGTTAAGGGAACTGGAAAGCACCAGAGTGCGCATGGATGTCTTCTCCAATGATGAGCGCTTTGTTGTGAAGGAATAAACCTGGGGATCTTGATGCTTGTCATGGCGCGGGTCACCCGGAAACTCCATCCTTCAGTGTCCAGCGCGGCTCAGGCATCGCCGGATCCCACACCAGCCAAAGAACATGAAAAGCCGGGAGTTTGCCATGACCATGCCTTGGCGCGGGCAGCCACTTGCCCTCCTGTGCGTGCTGGCCCTGTGCCACGCCGCTGCCGCGGTGCAGATCTTCAACCAGCCCCACAACGGCACCGGAACCTTGTACCAATCCTCCTGGCTGGAACCCGATGGCAGCAATAGCGACCAGTTCGCCTATGACTCTTTCCAAATGGCCAGCTCACAGGCCATCACGGAAATCCACTGGCGCGGCGGCCACGATCCAGCGTTCGTGTGGTGGAGCACGCCGGTGCTCAGCTTCCGCGTGGACATCTACGGCAACAACGGCAACCTCATGCAACCCGATGTGGTTCACCCGCCTCTGGTGAGCTACACCAGCACAGATGCCTGCGGTGAGAGCCCGGTTGGGGTCTTCGGCGGCACCACCTTGCACGACTACCACTTCACCCTGCCCTCGCCTTTTCAGGCCGTGGGTGGAACGCGCTACTGGGTGCAGATCACCGCGGAGCAGCATGGCATTCCGGACTGGGGATTCGCCGCCGCCAGCGGAGGCAATGGCAGCCATTTCCGGCGCCTCTCCGAGTACCAGTTCCAGAGCATTTCCGGGGATTGCGCCTTCAGCCTGTACACCAGTGCCGATCCCACCGCCCTCATCAGCGCCACGGTGGAGCCCGTCGGCACCGGCAGCGTGATGGGCGCGGGACTCTATCCCCTGGGCAGCAGCGCCACCCTGGTGGCCACGGCAGAGGCGGGCTTCGGCTTCCAGCAGTGGACAGAGAACGGCCAGCCCGTCAGCCAGAACAGCCGCTACACCTTCAGCGTCACGGCCAACCGCAGTTTGGTGGCCCACTTCCTGCCCACCCATTCCCTGGTTCTGGAGCGCTGGCCCGCCACCGGGGGCCATGTGCAGGGCGGAGGCGTGTTCAATACCGGCAGCGCGGTGGGCATCCTGGCCACTCCCAGCCCGGGCCATCACTTCGTGGCTTGGCTGGACGGTGGCAGCACTTTCATGGGAAGCAATCCGGACACCACCCTGATCCTGGACAGCGATCGCTTTGTGGCGGCCCAGTTCGAGGCGGATCCCGCCACCGCCGTCTTTGATTTCGACAACGCTTACCCCCCCGTCTATCCCCACCAGACCATGCCGTCCGTGCAGAGCCAGGCCGGCCTGTCCTGCAACTTCACGGCGCGCTCCGGCTTCTGGTCGGTGCAGAACACCATCTATGGCTGGACGCCATTGGATTTCGGCGGGAACTTCCTGTACCCCTCCACTTCCTGGAGCTCGCTGGCCTTCAACTTCGATGCTCCCCTGACGGAGCTGGCGCTGGACTTCTGCACCAGCGAGATCGCCGCCGAGTTCGACATGGGATCCCTGTTGCGCCTGCGGGCATATGCCACCTCGGAGACCGGCCCTGTGCTGGCGGAGTGCAGCGGGCGTGGCCAGTGGGTGGGACTAATGTACCCGGAGGGCCGCCTGCATCTGGTGTCGGCGGAACCCTTCCAGACCGTGGTGGTGGACTTTGGGCCTGCCCAGGGTGGTCCTTTGGGCGATCTCTTCTGGGTGGACAATCTCATTGCCGTGCGCGCCTCCGCGCCTCCCCAGCTCCTGACCCTGGATGCCTGGCCGCCGGAAGGTGGCACGCTGGAGGGAGCCGGCTTGTGGGATGCGGGACTGGAAGTCCTGGCCACGGCCTGGGCCGCGCCTGGCTTCCAGTTCTCCCATTGGGAAGAGTATGGAGTCCTGCGCTCCTCCGCCAATCCCCTTGCCGTGACCATGGACCAGACCCACGCCCTTACCGCCGTGTTCGCCCCCGTGTTGGAAGCATTGGTGGACACGGGGGCCGATCCAGTCCAGGCCTGGCTGCGCTGGCCGGATTCCACGGGCAGCTGGATGCTGGAGCAGTCTCCGGGCACCTATCCGCCCGCCTGGGTTCCCGTGGACGCGCCGGTGAGCGGCGTTGAGGGATGGAACGAACTCTATCTGCCTGTCACCCAGGGCGCCGTGCTGTATCGCTTGCGGAGGCCATGATCCACCTGCGTGCGGCAAGGCATGCTCTTCAATGCCACTTCGCATAGTTTTGTTCGTATTTCCGAATTCAAGACAAATCAAGTCCGAGAAATCTCCTCTCCCGCGCCTCCTCTCCTTGCATGCCCTTTAGGGGAGAACTAGCTTGTCGGCCAATGACTAAAATCAGAACCACTTAGGTTCTACTTAGGAAGGACGCCCCGTGCTGCGCATCACCAAGCAAAGTGATTACGGCATCCTCTTGATGACCCTTATCGCCACCCGACCCGAATCCGGCTCGCACAGCGCGCGGGATCTGGCGGATGAAACCGGCCTTCCCCTGCCCATGGTGGGCAAAATCCTGAAGCTGCTGGTGCGGGACGGCCTTCTGGTCAGCCAGCGCGGCGCCAAGGGCGGATACCGGCTAAGCAAGTCGCCGGCGGGCATCACGGTGGAAGACATTGTGCGCTCACTTGAAGGGCCCATCGCCATCACCGAGTGCTCGGAGACGGGTCCCGGCGGCTGTCGCTTCACTGGCGCCTGCACCCTGCAACCCAATTGGATGCGCATCAATCGAGCCCTGCGCAAGGCCCTGCAAGGCATCACCCTGATGGACATGATGCCCGCGGATGGCAAGCTGGACGGCGTGTCCTGCGCAGGCATGACCCGCGCCGCCGAGGCCTTGGAGCGCATGGCCGGAGCAGGCGCATGACAGAAGAGAAACGGCAGATCCACGAACTGGCCCAGCAGGACTACAAGTACGGCTTCGTCAGCGCCATTGACGCCGACACCTTCCCCGCCGGGCTAAGTGAAGAGATTGTGGCGGCCATCTCCCACCGCAAGGATGAGCCGGCCTACATGCTGGATTGGCGCATCAAGGCATTTCGCGCCTGGCGGGACATGCGCCTGCCCAATTGGGCCTACCTCACCATTCCGCCCATCGATTTCCAGGCCATCTCCTATTACAGCGCCCCCCGCAAGAAGGAAGGCCCCGCCAGCCTGGACGATGTGGATCCGGACCTGCTGGAGACCTTTGAAAAGCTGGGCATCCCGTTGGGCGAGCGCGCCCGTCTGGCCGGCGTGGCGGTGGACGCGGTATTCGACAGTGAAAGTGTGAAGACCACTTACAAGGAAGAGCTGGCCGCCAAGGGCGTCATCTTCTGCTCCATGAGCGAGGCCCTGCGCGAGCATCCGGATCTGGTTCGCCGCCACCTGGGCAGCGTGGTGCCCGTGCGAGACAACTTCTACGCCGCGCTCAACTCC
This sequence comes from uncultured bacterium, assembly GCA_903910645.1. Taxonomy (GTDB): domain Bacteria; phylum CAIWAD01; class CAIWAD01; order CAIWAD01; family CAIWAD01; genus CAIWAD01. Next base: position 80,293 of record CAIWAD010000124.1, read on the forward strand.
GCCGTCTTCAGTGACGGCTCCTTTGTCTACATCCCGCGCGGCGTGCGCTGCCCCATGGAATTGTCCACCTACTTCCGCATCAACGCGGCCGGCACGGGGCAGTTCGAGCGCACGCTCATCGTGGCGGATGAAGGCTCCCATGTGAGCTATCTGGAGGGCTGCACGGCCCCCCAGCGGGATGAGAATCAGCTGCACGCGGCGGTGGTGGAGCTGGTGGCCGGGGCCGGAGCCCACATCAAATATTCCACGGTGCAGAACTGGTATCCCGGCGACAAGAACGGGAAGGGCGGCATCTACAACTTCGTCACCAAGCGCGGGCTCTGCCACGAACGGGCGCGCATCAGCTGGACGCAGGTGGAAACGGGTTCGGCCATCACCTGGAAATACCCCAGCTGCGTGTTGAAGGGGGACGAGTCCGTGGGTGAGTTTTACAGCGTGGCGCTCACCAACAACCACCAGCAGGCGGACACGGGCACGAAAATGATCCATCTGGGGCGCAACACGCGCTCCACCATCATCTCCAAGGGCATCTCGGCTGGCCTGAGCCAGAACAGCTATCGCGGTCTGGTGCAAGTGAACGCCGGCGCCGAGGGCGCGCGCAACTTCAGCCAGTGCGACAGCCTGCTCATCGGGGATCGCTGCGGCGCCCACACCTGGCCGGTGATGGATGTGCGCAACACCACCAGCGTGGTGGAGCACGAGGCCACCACCAGCCGCATCAGCGACGACCAGGTTTTCTACTGCCGCCAGCGCGGCATCCGGGAAGAAGACGCCGTGGGCATGATCGTGAACGGCTTTTGCCGGGAAGTGCTGGCGGAACTGCCCATGGAGTTCGCCGTGGAGGCCCAGAAACTGCTGGGAGTCAGTCTGGAAGGCAGTGTCGGGTAGCCAGGCGCGGCGCTTGGCCAAAACCGGCCGACCCAAGGACGCGCGTCCGTGAATGAGTGAGGAGAGACTGCGCATGTTGAAGATCCAGGACCTGCACGCCACCGTCGCGGGCAAGGAAATCCTGAAAGGCCTGAGCCTGGAAGTGGGCCCGGGCGAAATTCACGCCATCATGGGGCCAAATGGCTCCGGCAAGAGCACGCTGGCCAATGTGCTGGCAGGGCGCGAAGGTTACGAGGTCACTTCCGGCAGCGTAAGCTACCTGGGCCGTGACTTGCTGAATCAGGAGCCGGAGGAGCGCGCGGCGGAGGGCATCTTCCTGGCCTTCCAGTATCCGGTGGAGATCCCCGGAGTGCCCAACCTCTACTTCCTGCGCATGGCCTTGAATGCCCAGCGCCGCCATCGCGGTCAGGAGGAGATCTCGGCGGAGGACTTCCTGCGGCTCATCAGCGAGAAGCTGAAACTCCTGCATCTGGACGACGGCCTGCAGAAGCGCGCGGTGAACGAAGGCTTCTCAGGTGGCGAGAAGAAGCGCAACGAGATTTTCCAGATGCTCATCCTGGAGCCTCGTCTGGCCTTGCTGGACGAAACGGACTCGGGCCTGGACATTGATGCGCTGAAAGTGGTCAGCGACGGCGTGAACGCCCTGCGTTCGCCGGACTTCAGCGCCGTGGTGGTCACCCACTACCAGCGCTTGCTGGACCACATCGTGCCGGATCGCGTGCATGTGCTGGCGGGCGGACGCATTGTGCGCAGCGGCGGGCGCGAGCTGGCCCTGGAGCTGGAGCGCGAAGGCTACGGCTGGATCGGCAAGGAGTCCGGCGTGGACGCCACCCGATGAGCCAGGCCCGCACACTGGCCGAGTGGCTGGAGCATCCTCCCGCCCGGGACGGCCTCCTTTCCACGGAAGCCCGCCACGAGGTGGCCCGCTTGGCCACCCTGCTTGGCCTGCCCGGACCCCGGGATGAGGCCTGGCGCTACACGCGCCTGAGTGGCCTGGAACAGGAGGCCCTGGAACTGGGAGTGGAAGCGCCCTTGCCGGACGAGCACCAGTTGCGTGCCCTCACGCCGGAAGGCGTCACGCTGGACAGGCTGGTGGTGGTGAACGGTCGCCCGGTCCCCTCACTCTGCCAGATCGGCCCCCTGCCCGATGGCGTGGGCATTGGCAGCCTCAGCGCCATGCGCCAGGCCGCCAGGGAGGGCAACAGCTCGGCGGCCCAGCTGCTGGAGCATCTGGATTTGCTCAGCCAGTCCCGGCAGCGTGCCTTCAGCGCCATCAACAGCGCGCTGGCGGAAGACGCCGCCGCCCTGTGGGTGCCGGATGGCGTGCAGCTTCCCCGTCCCTTGCTGGTGCTTTCCCTGGTCCTGCCCCAGGCCGGGCCCCTGCTCTCCCAGCCCCGCCTCTTGGCCGTGCTGGGCCAACACAGCCAGGCCACCGTGCTGGAGGCCCACGGCGGTTTCGGCGACAAGGCCTACCTGTGCAATGCGGTGAGCGAATTCCATGTGCAGGCCCACGCCCGCCTGGAGCATGTGCGCGTGCAGCGGGACAGCGTGGCCGGCCGACGGGTGAGCGGCGCTTTCTTCCAAGTGATGGCTGGCGCCCAGGCCCGCACCCACACTTACACATTGGGCGGCCGCACCGTGCGCAATGAGATCCGCATGGAGCTTGTCGAGCCCGGCGCATCCGGCGAGATCAACGGCCTGGGCCTGCTGAAGGGCGAGACCCACCTGGACAACCACACCCATGTGGCCCATCTGGCGCCGGACTGCCAGAGCCATCAGGGTTTCCGCACCATCCTGGCGGAGCGCAGCCAGGGCATCTTCACCGGCCGCATCCAGGTGGCCAAGGACGCCCAGCACACCGACGCCGTGCAGCAGTGCGCGTCCATGGTGCTCTCACCGGAGGCGCGTGCCGTGGCCCGTCCCCAGCTGGAAATCCTGGCCGATGACGTGAAGTGCACGCACGGATCCACGGTGGGCAGCCTGGACGCCAACAGCCTCTTCTATCTGCGTTCCCGGGGCATCCCCGGCGATCTGGCGCGGCGCATCCTCATCCACGCCTTCTGCTCGACGCAATTGGGACGCGTGCGCGCCAGCGAGATGGTGAATCCGCTGGATCGCCTCATCACACGCACCCTGGCCGATCACGCATGATGGGCTTTGATGTGGAGGCCCTGCGCGGCCAGTTCCCCGCCCTGCACCAGAGGGTGGGGGCCAAGCCACTGGCCTATCTGGACAACGCCGCCACCACCCAGAAGCCGCTGGCAGTGCTGGAGGCCATGGATGCCTACCACCGTGGCTGCTGCGCCAATGTGCACCGGGGCCTGCACCGCATGGCGGTGGAGGCCGACGAGCGCTACGAGGCTGCGCGGGAGAGTGTGCGGCGCTTTGTGAACGCGGAATCCAGCCAGGCCGTGATTTTCACCGGGGGCACCACCGCCTCCGTGAATCTGGC
>CAIWAD010000125.1 GCA_903910645.1 uncultured bacterium
GAAGCCTGCCAATAGGCGGGCGGGCCAAAGTCCAGGCGCAGATCCGCCTCATAGGCCAAGGCATCGTAGCGGTGGCTGCTGTCCACGCGGCACTCCCGGCCCGCTTCGGACACAGGATTTGGGCTGGTGGCGTGGCGCAGCCGCAGGCGCTGACCTTCGATGAAGCAGCCCCATGCTTCTGCGTTTGGCAAGGACTTGGCGCTGGACAGCGGGGTTTGGGCCCAAAGCAAGGCAGGCAGAAACAAGGTCAGCAAGAGTGCAGGGGACTTCATGACGCTATCCCCGTGGCACGGAGAGCATCCTGCACCAGGGCGCGGGCCTGATCGAGGCTTTCCATGCGACCCTCCAGCTGGGCCGACTCTTGCTGGCGCATGACTTGACCAAGCATGGGGCCAGGAGGAATCCCCATGGCCATCATGTCGTTTCCGCTCAACAAGGGTTTCGGATGCCACCGATTTTGGTGGCGTGCCACATTCTCATCCATCAATGCAAATGGGGCCTTGGCAAAGGCCGGATGGTGACGGGCCAGAGCCTGGGCCCAGGGAAACTCCGGCAGTCGCTGCAGGCGCAGCTGGTCGGCCAAGGAAAAAGTGGCAAGCTCCCGCAAGGCACAGAGAAGGGTAGCCATGTTTCTGGCCTGGGCCAATTCCGGGCGGCTGCCCCGCAACGCGCGCACCAAGGCTTGCAGCGCGCTACCCACCGCGCGTTCCTGGTGGGGATGGAATTGTGAGGCTGGCCATGCGGCGGCATCCAACAGGAGAGCCTGGAAAGCACAGGGCGAGCTTCTGGGGAGAAGAGGCTGGTCAGCAGCATTTATCCACGCCTGCAGCCAGGGCGTGCCGGACTCCCCACCCAATTGCAGTTCCTGCTTTTGGCTCAGGACCTGTGCTTCCTGGGCCAACCAGCCACGGAGCACGGTCCAAAGTCCGCTGGTGTGCAGCAACTCCAGGCCGCGAGCCACGGCAGGGGCCGCCAGCAGCTTGTCCATTTCCTGGCGAACCCGTTCCAGACTGACCGCTCGGATGCCCGGCGCCAACTCCTTCATGGCGCGAAGGGTTTCGTCCTCAATAATAAAGTCCAACTGGGCGGCGAATCGCAGAGCACGCAGGAGGCGCAGTTTGTCCTCACCAAAGCGCTGTAGGGGGTCTCCGATGGTGCGAACAAGCCGCGCCCGCACATCGGCCTCGCCACCCACCCAATCCAACAGGGTGGCGCTTTCCACTTCCCACAGCATGCCATTGATAGTGAAGTCACGCCGCGCCACATCCGCCCGGGCGTTGGCATAGCGCACCGTGTCCGGGTGGCGACCGTCCCGGTAATCAGCCTCTTCGCGGAAAGTAGCCACTTCGAAGTTGCGTCCCTGATGGGGCACAATCACCACGCCAAAGGCCTCACCCACAGCGAAAGTGCGTGGGAACAAGGCCCTTACCTCCTCCGGCCGGGCACTGGTGGCAATGTCCAGATCGCTCTGTGGGCGCCCCATGCAATAGTCGCGCACTGCGCCGCCGGCCACGAAAGCCTCATGGCCGGCCTGGTGCAGGCGGCGAATGATCCAGATTGCCGGGTTCAACAGCTCGGCTGGTGCGAAATCTTTGCTCATTTGGGCGCAATGATAGCAGTCGGCCGTGGCCTTGCGCGGCTCCGGTGCCAGGTTGGTGCCAGGAGCGCTCCTGGCACCGACCTGGCACTGACCTGGCACTGACCTGGCACTGACCTGGCACTGACCTGGCACTGACCTGGCACTGACCTGGCACTGACCTGGCACTGACCTGGCACTGACCTGGCACCGACCTGGCACTGACCTGGCACTGACCTGGCAC
>CAIWAD010000126.1 GCA_903910645.1 uncultured bacterium
AAACTCCTGAGGAGGGACTTGAACCCCCAACCTAGTGGTTAACAGCCACCCGCTCTACCGATTGAGCTACTCAGGAATCAGGCCCCAAGAGTAGCAGCCGGAGATTGGAAAGTCAAGCCTGCCCATTGGTCGGGCACTGGATGGCGTGGTACCTTGGGTCACCCAGCACGGAGATTCCATGGAGCGCGGCATTCTCATCACCCACGGCACGGACACCCTGGCCTGGACCCTTCCTTTCCTGCGCTACGCTCTGAAGGAGCTGTCCTGCAATGTCTGCCTCACGGGCAGTCAGGTGCCCATGGAGCACGCTTTCGCCCACAGCGACGGCTTCCAGAACATCCACGGCGCGGTGCGCTTCCTGAGCATGCTGGAGCCGCCCACGCTCTTCGCCGTGTTCAACAACGGCACCCAGGCTTTCGCCGACAGCCTTACCAAGGTGGAGCGCTGGCGAGGCAGCGCCTTTGTGGGCACGCCCATTGCCACCATGGAATGGGACGAGATCCAGCACCGCGCCGGTGACGCCCGCCTGCGTGAACCCGTCATGCTGGACGAGCTGCACCTTATCACCACCGGCGGCACCATTGACAGCAGTCCCGGCGGCGAGGAAGGCCAGCCCCTGCAGCCGGGCCAGAGCGTGGTGGAGGAATTCCTGCGCATGGCCATGCCGGACGCATTCCAGCACATTTTTGTGCATCGGGTGTGCCGGGTGGATTCGGCGGAGATGCGGCGCCCCTTGATGGAAGCCATTGCCCGCCAGGTGTGGGCCTGCGCCGGCGGCCACGATGCGGACGCGGAGCCGGACGCGGGATTGGACTTGCGTTTCAGCGATGGTGTGCGCCTGGTCTACTGCGATCCCTTCCGCACGGCGCAGGATTATTGTGAAATGGTGGAGCGCAGCAAGGCCGTTGTGCTGGCGGGCTACGGCGGCGGCAATGCCTGCGCCAATCCCGCCCTGCCGGAGAACGCGCTGGAGGCCCTTCGCCTGGCGCGGGAGCTGGGCAAGCCTTTCGTGCTCAGCAGCCAGGTGCCCATCGGGCCGGCGGATTTCATTTATGAGACCGGCGCGCGCTTTGTGCGCGAGGGCGCCATCAGCGGCGTGGACCTCAGCCTGCCGGAGATTCAGCTGCGCCTGATGTACCTGCTTGGCCACGAGCGCGAGCTGGTGGAAATGGCCGGCCAATTGGGTTGCCGCACGGACACCTTGCTGGAAATGCTCTTCCTGGGCGGCCTGAAATTCCGCAACAAGGCTTCACGCCTGCATTACCTGCAGCTCACGGGCCAGCGTGCGCCGCTGCTGCGGCAGGACCTGCTGGTGGGATTTCCTTTTGAAGCCATCAGCGAGCGGGTGCGCCGCCTTCTGGGTGACGAGGCCCGTCGCCTGGGTCGCGAGCTGGATCCTCTGCCCGGCACCAAAGGCCGTTAGCGGATGGCCACCACGCGGTACAGGGACTGCTGGGCGCCCGTCGGCATGGGAAGTGCCAGGCTGGTGCCAGCCAGGGATCCCTCCACGCTCCACGCCTCGCCAGTGGCGGGCGCCCTCTCCACGCGGTAAAGTGTGGCGCCGGGCACGGCGTTCCAACTAAGCAGCAGGCTGCCATCCCCCTGGCGCACAATGCCCAGACCGGGCGCTTCCACGCTTTGCACGGGAAGGCGGAAGTCTCCCCACACGGGGTAATGGTCGCTGGCATCCCAGCTGTCCGTGGCCAGCACGCCCCATGCCGCCAGCTCAGTGCTGCCCAGGAAGCTGGTGCCCAGGATGCCGCTGCGCACATTCTCCAATGCACTGTCGGTGTAGAGCATCAAGTCCAGGCGACCGGGCAGGTAGGTGGAGCCGTTGTCCCACCAGGTTGAGGCGTCCGGCAGGGTGGGCAGGAGAGGCACCAGATCCGCCAGGGCGCCGCCATCCCAGTCCGGCGGGCTGTCCACGCCGTAGGTGGCGTTGTCCACAATGTCCCCGGTCAGCAGAGTGACCA
>CAIWAD010000127.1 GCA_903910645.1 uncultured bacterium
CCCCTGGAGCTCGCCCAGCGGATAGCTGGTGGCACGGGCGGCGGGCAACTGCACCAGAATGGGCATCTGGTTGGCATTGCCATCAATGAAGGTGGTCCAGCGACCCGCGGGCGGATCCTGGTCGAAGTACAGTTCGGTGTCAATGGGATTCACAATGCCGGTGTGCTTGGCGCGGAGGCTCAGCGTGCAAAGCACATTGGCGCCACCGTCCAGGTTGGCATCAGGGGCACCCACGGCGCCGTAGACGAAGTTCACATGATGCATGCCGTCGGCCAGGTTGCCGTTGTCGTTGCTGTTCTCCACCACGCGGGCCGCCGAGAAGGTGGTCGTGTTCAGCGTGAAGGGAGCCGCGGGGGTGACAATGTCCCAGTAGTCGGCATCGAAGCTCATGAAGACGGTGGCGATTTCCGCCGTGGGCACGCCGGAATCCGCGTAGACATCGAAGTCCACCACCTGGCCCTGGGTGACACTGAGCTGATTGGGCAGCACCTTGTAACCAAAGACCGTGTTGCCGGCATCACTCTCAAGGAAGAGCGAACCGGGGGCCTGGAAGACCAGGTCGGTGTTGGCGGGGGCAACGCCAGCGGCGCTGCTGCTGACCACCAGGTAGACATAGATGGGAGCGTTGTTGGTCACCGCGGCGGCCAGGGTGGAACCACCCGTCGCGCCAACGGAGAGGCCCGACATCAGGTGCGGCTGCCAGTTGAAGCTGCCGTCATAGTTCAGGCCGCTGATCACATAGTCCGCGCCGGTGTTGTTGGCCACATCGCCGTCCGTGGAGTTGGCCACCCACAAGTGGGCACCCAGATCCACCAGACCCACCACGCCCGTCCCGAAGGTGCCATCAAAGGTGGCCTGGGCGCGCATGTTGGTGGTGCTCACATAGATCAGCACATTCTGGTTGGTCTCGCCGAAGTCCCAGGCGTAGTCCCAGGCGATGCGATAGGCTTCGCCCCAGCCCACGGAAGGCGTGTTGTCGGCAGGATCCGTGATGAACGCGTCCTGGGCATTGGTGCAACCCAGGGCAGCGCCCGTGCCGTCGGTGAGGTTTTCGCCAAGGGTGACCACATAGTTGGCATCCTCGCTGGCGTAGGTCGTGATGCGCGACACAGAGCCGCTGGTGATCACGCCATAAAGGAAGAGATTGTCCGCCGCGGCCACGCGGGTGTTGATGGCGGCGCGCAAGGCCTCGGTCCATCCCCACATGTCCACATCCACGAGGTTCTCCAGACGGCCGTCGGGATTCTCGTTGATGGTGGTGGTGTAGATCAGTTCGCCATTGGTGATGCTGTTGTCCGCACGCGTGGTGGCGTTGGTCAGCGTGGCAATGGTGGTCTGGTCGAAGTCCGCCACCGCGTTGGCGTCGGCATCAAGATAGAAGGAGATGGTGGCCGCATTGTCGGGATCCGTGTCGCCGGCAATGGTCAGGCCCCAATTGATGTCGAAGTAGCGGTTCACATCGGGACGCAGGTTGAACACCGCCGTGGTGCCGTCCGGATAGGGATCCTGGATCACCAGCAGCGGGCTGTGGCTGACCACATATGTGAAGCCGGACACATCCACATCCTGATGGAATCCATCGTTGGACACCACATACATGTAGTAGGTCCCCGCCGGCACATAGCTGGCGTCGCTCACATAGATGTCCCAATTGAACGTGAAGTCCACATCTTCTTCCAGCGTGTCCGTGGCGGCCACAAGCGTGGCACCCGTCAGCCCCGTCACCAGGTAGGAGCCAGAGGCTCCGGAAAGGGTGAGGTTGCTTTCGGTGAGCGCGCCGCTGGTGCTGAAGTAGACCTTCACATCGGCGTTGTGGTCAAAGTCGATGGTGTTGAGGTTCCACGTGACATTGTCCACACCCGTGCCGTTCTGCGTGCCGTCGTCGAAGGCCAGCAGGGCACCGCTGTCCAGGTAGTCCGCGTTGTTCGAAGTGAAATCGAACATGGCGTCCGCGCTGTTGGGCGCATCCTGATCCAGGTTGTTGGTGGGATAATGGAACACGCGGATAGGTCCGGCGCGTCCGATGACACGGGAGCCGGTCTCCAGACTGGTGGCATAGAGGTAGTACTCCACGCCCGAGACATCCCAGTCGTTCAGCCCATTGGTCAACGGCGTGGCCGTGGTGGGGCTGGTGGAGACATCGACCCACAGCGGCACTTCCACATTGGAAGAGTCCCGCGTGGCACGGAAGGCGCCTTCCTCGTCGTTGGCGCTGGTCAGCATGCTGTCCACGCTCCACCACAACTGGATGTCCGAGAGGGCGTCCGTGTTGTGGGAGGTGAGCGTGTACACCGCGCCGAAGTCCCAACCACCGTCACCATCCGCCAGATCCGTGCTGTCAGGCCCGGCGCCTGTGGGAGTGGTGTAGGTCAGGCTGGGCCCGGCCACCGCGGCCACCGTGGTTCCCCACGCGGCATCGGTCATGTTGGTGAAAGTGTGCGTGGTGGCGGCAATGGCCGTGGCGGCCACCGCTGCGGTCACCGAACTCGTGCTCCGGGCGGTCAGCACCGTGAAGGTGATGTTGCCCAAGGCAGGAATGGCGCCCACATTCAGGGTCGCCACCAGAGTCTGGCTGTTGCCACCCACGGCGAAAGTGACGTTGCCGCCACCACCGGACACCGTGGCCACGCATCCGCTAGGTACCCATTCCCAACTGGCGCTGGGCAGCACAAGGCTGACCGTCCCGCCAATCTGCATGTCACCACCGCCCGCATCACTTGTAATGATGAGGTCGCTGGCCCCAGTGACTGCTGTCAAGTCTGTAGTCCCGTACGGGCCACCAATGTCCAGGAAAACGGTGGAGGTGACTCCGACCGCCTGAGTGATGGTGGCCTGCGCCCCAGCTTTCTGAGCAAACAGCAAGGTCAGAAAGACCAGGAAGGACAAGACTGCCAGCATTCTGGGAGTTTTAGCTGACGTTCCCATGTTTCCTCCGCAGGCAAATTCTCTTCGAAACTGTCCGTTGACCTTGCAGGGAGAATGCAAGGACGCCGAAGCAACCATACGTATTACAGAAAGCAAAAGAGTCGCGTTCAGGTCGGCGGGCGCGCTCACGCGGGCGCCGCAACTTCGCCGACATCTCCACCTATCGGCAGCTCCTGGAAACATTCGAGCCCACACAGCCTCTTTTTCAGCCCTTTGGCAGGGCAAGGATCAGGCCAGATGAATTCTCAGGGGCTCACTTGCTCCATTGTGAACAAAACTTCATGAGTGATGGGAAAACGGAAATTTACACAGGATGAAATAGAGGGGGTTGGGGCACTTTTTGCACCCAAGAACTTCTGAAGTTCAGCGCTGGCGCAACCAAAGCTCTGTGCGGCGATTGCTGGCCCTTGCAGCTTCATTCTCACCCGGAATCAGGGGTTCGCTGGCCCCGGCTCCCATGCAGGTGATTTGTTCTTTCTGTACTCCATGCGCCACCAGCCAAGCGCCCACCGCCTGGGCCCGGCGCAACGAGAGTTCTCGATTGTGGCGTGCACTGCCCACATCGTCCGTGTGGCCGCGCAGTTCGGCAATCAACTCCCCATGCTGATCCAACAGGCGGCGCAAGGGTTCCAGCACGCGGTGCGCGTGGTCGGGGAGCTTGGCCTCGTTGAAGGCGAAGTGAATGGATTCCAACACCATGCGCTTGCCAGGGCCAAGGGGCGTCAGTTCCACCAGCAGCGAGTCATGCTGGCTGCCTTGAATCCAGCGGCAGGCGTAAAGGTGGCCGGGGTGGTCGGCGAAGAGCAGGCCATCCCCTTCCGGAGCCACCAGCGTGAAGCGCCCCAGGGCGTCGGCTTCCTGGCTGCACCATTCGGGCTGAGGACCCAGGAGCGGTTCCAGCCGCACGCGGGCGGACAGGGGGCGGCCGCTTCCCTCTTCCACCACGCGACCGCGCAGCAGCCGCCTTGCTTCCGCCGGGCAGCATTCGGGCAGGATGGCTTCGAACAAATCCAGATCCTGTCCCTCTCGTCTGGATGAGAACAAGGCGCGACGGCCGGAGGCGTCCAGGCAGAGCCCCAGATCCGGATCCTTGGTGCTGAAGGGACTGCCAAGATTCACCGGCGCGCTCCATCGGCCATCCTCGCCCAGACGGCTCAGAAACAGATCCAGTCCGCCCAGGCCTTCATGCCCATCACTGCTGAAATACAGGCTGCGTCCATCGGCATGAAGAAAGGGACCGGCCTCTTCACCCGGGCTGTTCACCGGCGCTCCCAGATTCACCGGCTGGCCGAAGCTGCCCAGACTGTCCATTTGGCTCAGCCACAGGTCCCGCCCCCCCAGGCCGCCCGGCCGATTGGAGGCAAAAATCAGCCAGCGGCCCTCCGCGCTCAATGCCGGCTGGCTTTCCCACCAGGAGCTGTTCACGAGTTCAATGGACTGAGGCGGACTCCAGGATTCCCCCAACCATTGGGAGAGCAGCAGGTCGCATCCAGCTGGGGCCAATGGCCGGTCGCAGGCACCAAACACCAGCAGCCGTCCATCCGCCGATTGGCTTGCCCCGCCTTCCGAGGCCTGGGTGTTGAGCCTTTCCAGCAAACGGGCCGACTCCCAGCTGCCATCAGGCAATCGTCGGCTTTGCCATAGATCCTCACGGAACAGGCCCGCCCGGCCGGTGGGATCCAATCCGCCGGGGCGATTACTCGTGAAGAGAAGCTGTTCACCATCAAGACTTTGCCACGGAAGGAAGTCGTCTGATGGACTGTTCACGCGGCCAGGCAGCACCTTGGGCTTCACGCGGGGTGCGTCCGGCCCCATCCCCGCCACCACTTGACCAATGGGAATTGCGTCTCCACGCGCGGCGGTGCTGCTCGCCGTTCTTAGCAGACTGTCCGCTTTGGCATGAAGCCCAAGGCGTTCCCAGGCACGCGCCAGATGCAGGCGGGCAGCGTCGTGCCCCGGCTCCTGTTGCAGCGTGCGTTGAAAGGCAGCCGCCGCCGACTGGGGGCGCTCAAGCTCCAAGAGGGCGCGACCGGTGAGGAAGGCGCCATCGGCGCACTGGCAGGATGCTTCATATCGTTCAAAGCTGGCCAACGCCTCATCCAGGGAGCGGGCATGCAGCAGGGCCAATCCCCGATCGCGAAGCTGGACATCCCCATCCTGAGGCCAGGCCCCTGCCCTCAGTTCCGCAACCTGTGAGCCTGCGGAACCTGCGCAGAGCAAAAAAAGCAGCGATGCAGCCTGCAAAATCATAGCTTGCCACTGAACCTTTTTTCCGGAGGCCCGATAAGGCAGGCACCCCCCGGAGTGTATTGAGGAAGGATTGAGCCATGCGTCCAAATCCCATGGACACCATACTGGAATATTTCACCGAACTGGATTGGGATCATCGATTCTATCCTGACGACAGTTCCGTGGATGCTTCCTACACCGGTGAAAACGGCTCCTGGCAGTGCCGGGCCGTGTGGGATCAGCAGGCTGAAATCTTCTGCTTCTATTCCTTCCTGCCCACCAGCGTCCCGGCGGAACGGCGCTGGCATGTCATGGAGCTGGTCACGCGCCTGAACCTGGGGCAGCGCTATGGCGATTTCGAACTGGATCTGGCCGCGGGCAGCCTGGCCCTGCGCACCTACCTGTTGTGTCGGGAGCAAGGTCTGGACGCAAAAGTGATCAATGATGCGGTGAGCGGCAACCTGGCCCTGATGGACGATCATCTTCACATCATCATGAAGCTCATCTATTCCGACATGAGCCCCATGGAGGCCTGGGAAGAAGCCGTGCGCGAGGAGAACGAGCGTTTCGGCGAAGATGGGGGCCTGGACGATGAGGACGAAGACTGATCCAGGTCAATTTCTGACGACGAAAAAGGGGCCCTCGCGGGCCCCTTTTGTTTGCCTTGTGCCAGGCTACTCGGCCAGGAGCTTGTCGATTAGGCCGGCGGGAATCTCCATGGGATGCCCGTTGTAGCGCACCTTGCCCTTCTTGTCGTACAGAAGACTGCGCGGAATGCTGTTCACCTGGTTCAGTGTGGCGAACTGCTTGTCCTGGGCGCGATCGTCAAAGTACACTGGGAAGGTGTACTTAGGGTTCTGGGCCAGCCAGCCCTTCACCTTGTCAACATTGTCACCGCGCCAGCCGGTGTTCACCACCATCAGGTTGAAAGCCTTGTTGCCCTTGTACTGTTCATAGACTTCCTGAACATGGGGCATGCTCTTGATGCAGGGGGGACACCATACGCCCCACAGCTCCACGAAAGTCACTTTGCCCGCCTGCTTGCCCATGTCCACACTGCTCATGGCCGTCACCGCACGGGCGCCGATCACTGCCGGCGCGATGCCCCCGGGGGCCTTTTGCGTGGTGGCGGCATCGCCACAAGTCAGCACCGCCATGGCCATCAGGGTCAGGAGCGGAAGGATCACCATGCGCTTCAGCATGATCGTCCCCTTTCTAAAGGTTCTTGTTGATGAGTTCCAGGATTTTCGGTTTGGCCTGCAGGCCAATGAACTTGTCCACATGGGCGCCATCCTTGAAAAAATGAACCTGGGGCACGCTCATCACGCCGCAGGTCTTGGCCAATTCCGGAGCTTCCTGGATGTCCGCCATCACAATGCGCACATCCGTGCGCTCCGCCTGGATTTCCTCCAGGATGGGGTGAAGTTTCTTGCAGGGCGCGCACCATGTGGCGCTGAAGTCGATGAGCACCAAACCGCCGTCCTTGACTGCGTCCTGAAAGGTGCTGTCGTTCACTTTGGGCAATCCAGCCATGAATCCGTCCTCGCTGATTGTTGGGCCGCCTTCAACGGCCAACTGCAATCAATAGTTCCCACTATGAAATTTCAAGCCGAATGCGTTTGCTCCAGAAGGGCCTCTGCCGCTTCACGATTGAACGCGTCCTCCGGCCACAGTTCCAACGCGCGCTGCAAATGGCGGCGGGCGTCCGTGGGCCGCTCCTGCTCCAGAAAGAGGCGTCCCAGCTGGAAATGGCTGTCGCCATGGCTGGGCAGGATTCCCAGGGCGCTCTGGAAGAACTTCACCGCCTCGCGGCTGTTCTTCAGCGTGTTGGCGTGGATCAGGCCGCAGTAATACAAGGCCTGGTGGTTCTGCTGATCCTGCTGGAAGCTGGTGACAAAGCTGCGCAGGGCGTGCTCGTGGCGGTCACTGGTGTACTCCAGCAGACCCAACTGGAAGTGGGCGGCCGGGAATGCGGGCTGCAGTTCCAGCGCGCGGCGAATGGCCTGCTCGGCCTTGTCCTCGCGGTCCACCTCTTTCAACGCCACGCCATAGCGGAAATGGAAAACCGCGTTGTTGGGCTGCATGTCCACGGCGTTCTTGTATTCCTTTACCGCCAGCTCCTCCTCGTCATTGTCCAGGAGCAGTTCGGCCAAGCGGAAGCGCACCCCCGGATCGTTGGGCAGGCGCTGCTCCAGCTGGATCAGGCAGTCGATGGCCTTGTCCTTGTTTCCCGCGGCCAGCCAGGCGTTGGAAAGGTCGAAGAGGGCCTTGTGGTTCTTGTCATCCCCCTTCACCACCACCTCCAGCTGGGTGGCGGCCTTGTCCCACTGCTTGGTGCCCAGGTAAGCCTGGCTGAGCAGCAGGCGATCGTCCAGATCGTCGGGATCCTCCTGCACACTCTGTTCCAGCTCTTCCAGCGTGCTGGCCACCAGGGGACGGGTCTGCTGCAGGTTCTGCAGACGCTGCTGGGCCTCCGGGAAGTCGGGCTTCAGCTCCAGCGCCTTCATCAGGCAGGCTTCCGCCTCCGTGGCGCGGTTCAAGTCAATCAAGGTCAGCGCCAGGTAGAACTGGGTGACGGCGTTGTCCGGGGCCAGTGCCTCCAGGCGGCGCAAGGTCTCCAGGCCATCGTTGAAACGACCGTTGCGGTTGTAGAGGTTGGCCAGGCGGAAGAGCACATTGCCGTCGCCCGCCGCCACCTGGCTCCAGCGGATCTGGGCCTCAATGGCCTCTTCATCGCGCCGCAACAGGTCCAGGCTCTGGGCCAGGCTTCCCCAGGATTCGCGCAGGGCTCCGTTCAACTGGCCGCCGCCGACGCCCTGGGCCTGCCGCTCCTCCAGCGTAAGGGTGGCCTGCCGGAAGAGCTCCACGGCATCTTCAAGAAAGCCCTTCTGCTGGGCCGCCACGCCGGAGAGCTGCAGGATCTGAGCCTTCTCCAGACGGGGATCCGTCTCCACCATGCCCATCAGGCGGTTCAACAGATCCTGAGCCTCCTCGGGCTCGCGCAGCAGGATGTTCAGCTGGGTCAGACGCAAGAGCATGGGGGCGTCCGGCTTCTCCAGCAGCGCGATTCCCTTGCGCAGGCTGTCCCGGGCCACGGACATGCGGGCGCCGTCCTGCCCCGCCACATAGGAGAGCACCATGCCGTGGTTCACCAGCAGCATGGGATCTTCCGGCCGCTCCAGGAGCAGGTCTTCAATCAGGGCAAGCGCCTCCGGCAGGCGCTGGGCGGACAAGCGAGCCTGCAGAACCTGCAGCTTCAACTCGCTGTTGGCCGGATCCTCCGCCAATTGACGCTCCAGCTCGGTGGCGTCCACGGCGGGGGCGGCAACGGGCACGGGCCCTCCACCCAGTTCCGCGGCAAGGGCCTGGGCCTGCTGGAAACCAGGCTGGATGCGCAGCACTTGTTCAACCAGATCCTTGGCTTCCGCCAATAGCGCGGCAGCGGCGTCGCCCTCGCTCTCCGCCGCCTGGGATTTCAGGATGAGCGCCTTCTGATAAAGCAGCATGGCGTCACGGGGAGCAAGCTGCAGGCCCTTCTCCACCAGCTCCAGCGCCTTGGGCCAATCCCGCTCCTCATTGGCGATGATCCCCGCCAGTCGGCTAAGGGCGCCCGGCTGCCGGGGCTGAAGCGCCAGCGTGCGATGCAGCAGCTCACGGGCGCGCACGGTGTCGCCCGATTGCTCCACCAATTGGGCCAGGTTGAAGACCAGGCCAGCGTCCGTGTCCGCCACTTGCAGAGCGGCCTCCAACAAAGAGATGGCCCGGGGCAGGTCGCCCCTGCGGCTGCACAGGAGGGCGCGCAGGTTCAGCACATCACGATGCTCGGGCTGCTCCTCCAGCAGAGCGTCCAGCAAGCTCTCCGACTCGGAAAGCGCAGTGTCCTGATTGGTCATGTTGCCCAGGTTGAACAGGAAAAGGGCGAACTGGTAGCGTCCCGCCACATCGCCTGGTTGCTGCTCCAGCCCAAGTCGGAAACACTCTTCCGCCTGCTTCAGCTTGCCCATGGCCTTGTCTCGCTGGGAGGAGGCAAGGCTGTCAAACTGTCCCTGCAGGGCCATGGCCAGTGTGAAATAGAGGGGCCCCCGACGCTCCTTTGGCGTAAGCTCAATGGCTTTGCGGAAGCTCTGCTCGGCCTCCTCCGGGCGGCGCAATTGCAGAAGGGTCTGTCCCAAATGGAAATGGGCATCCGCATAATCCGGGCTTAATCGCAGGGCCTTGCGCAGCTGCTCCTCGGCATTGGTCCATTCCCGCTTGCCCAATAGGGCCACACCCAGGAAGTAGAGCACTTCCGGGTTGTTGGGCGCGAATTCCAGGCTTTTGCGATAACCCGCCACCACCTTGTGGATGTCCGGATTGGGGCTCAGATGGATGCGGCGCGTCTGCTCGAACCAATTGCGCGCCTTGTCCTGATCGCTGAGTCCGCTCATGTCATTCTCCTTCTATCGAAGTCTGCGCGTGGCAAAAAAAGGCCGCGCTCCCTGCGCGGCGTCCAGGAGCCCCCTTCGTTGGAGGCCCAAGCACCCCTCTATCGGCTCCAGGAATCCGTCGGATCAGGCCTTATCAGCGCTTTCATCACCCGCTTCGGGCCGGTGTTTTCGCGGCTGACTTGCGCGCACCAAGAGCTTGGCCGCGATTCACCGAAAAAACAAGTCGCAAAGGGGCGGCGAATTCCGTTGAAGACCCAAGGCCGACAGTCTTCCAGGGCGATCAATATAGAGTAAGCGATGCCAGGAGTCTGTCCAACTTGGCCGCTTGGCGGTCCTCATCGCCACCGCCGGACCACGATTCATGAGGATTTTCTGCGGCTAATGCCCTTATGAATGGGAAAATATCCCAAAGGGCCGGCTCGAAGGGTGGGTTTCGCGCTTCATCCAGATGGATGAAGCGCGAAGGTTCACCAAGTCAGGATCGGGTGTCGATGAAGCGTGAAGGCGGGGTGGTGGCGTCCCGCTCCTCGCCATAGCCCCGCAGGGCGCGCCGGGTCTGGTCCAAGGCCTCAAGCTCCCGCCGGCGCCGCTCCAGATCCTGCTCTGTGCGCCGCAACAGCTCCTCTTCCAGCACTCGCAGGCGCAGGGCGGCTTCCGCCTCGGCGCGATCCATGCTCTCGCCCGTCTGGATCTGGTCCAGCAGCTCCCCACGTCGCAAAAGCAGAAGCGCCAGCCCTTCGGGATCCAGAGCTTCGCCGACCTTGGCGCTTTGCAGAAACGCGCTGCCCAGGCGGATCCATTCCTCCATGGCGGCAAGTCGCTGTGCTGCAGGGCTCACGCCAGGCTTCCCAGCAAGGTGTCCATGGTGTCCTCCCAGTTGGCCAACCGATCCATCACATCGTATTCCAGCAGATCGGCCACCTGGATCCAATCCCGGCTCTCCTGTGCCTGGATGATCTCATCCAACAGGCGCGGAATCTCCAGCTGAAAGTCCTCCACCATGCGCTCCGGCAGGCCGGCGTCCTGCATCAGGCCCTGTCCCACCGCCAGGCGCTGGATCTGGCCCATGCCCATGAACAGAAGGCGAAGACCCTCCGTCACCCGGATGAGGCCATCGATGGCCTGGGCATCGTCACCCAGGCGGAAACGATCGGCGCACCCCATCAGCTCGGTGCGGAGCGGGGCCAGCCACTCACGGCTTACCCGGATGCTGCTCTCCAGCAGGGTTTTGGGCGTTTGGGTCTCCAGGCACAGCTCCTCCACATCCCGGCGATGGCCCCATTGCCCACGGTCCATGCCGGTCAGGTTCTGGCCGTCCAGCTCCACCTTCACCACCAACTGGCCCTGGCGAAAGAGTTCGGCGCCCACCTGTTCCAGCACCTGTCCGGCTTCCATGTCCGACAGCTGCGACTCCAGCTCCGCACGGCGTTCTCCGTTCACAACGATGCGCATGCTTCCGTCCTTTCCTGTGCCTCCGGCCTGGCCACCCCATGGGGCACAGACCGCCGCGGCCCTTCAACCAGGAGCCCGGCCAACTCGCCACAACGCTCGCCCAGCTCGGCATAGCAAGCGGCGGTGGCCCGCCCCAGTGCCTGCATATCCGTGATGCCCTGCAGCTCGTCCTTGGCCATGCGATGAAGCACGCCCAGCGGCCTTAGCAAGGGCTGCCCCAACTCCAGCTCAAAAAGGCCATCGTCCATCTCCGTCAGCCGCCGCGCCATGCCATCCAGCCGTTTCGCGCGCGCGCCGCGGCCCATCAGTTCGGCGTGAATCTCCTTCACCAGGCGACTGGCGCGCAAGGCTTCCCCGCGCAAGGTCTCCAGCCGCTCAAGCAATCCACCCAGGGCCACCTTCAGGTGCGCACGGTCGCCATTTCCGCCATGGCGAAGGCCTCCACCTTCGGACACGGCGACTCCCAGCCGACGAAACCAGAGATGGCGGAAGGCGCGGCCCGTGTGCGTGGCAATGTCCAACTCCCGGGCGCCATGTTCCATCAAATCCAGCCAGCCCTCCTTGTCCCGGAAGGTCTCGTAGACCCGCACGCCGGAACGCCCGGCCCAGTCCGCGGCGGGTGCGCTGGCCAGACCTCTTCGCGCAAGGAGGAGCAGCGCGGCGTCGCGCACGCTTTCCAGGGCGATGCGGTCCCGGCATTGGACATGTGGGCAGACCACATGATGGCTGCAAGGCGCACAATCCATGTCCGCGTGCAGAACCAGGCAGCCAGGCAACCAGGGAGCCGTCTCCCAGGGCAGGGCGGTGGCGATGAACAGGCTCACGCTGGACAGGCCCGTGGCCGCGGCCACATGCAAAGTACCCGTGTCGTTGGTGATGAGCAGGTCGGCGCGGCGGCACCAGGCCCCCAGCTCCGCCACACTGGTCCCGCCGGAAAGATTCAGCACGGGCAGGTCCGGCACAAGGGCGGCAAGCTCCTGGCACAGTGCGGATTCACCGCCACTGCCGGTCAGGGCAAAACGGCAGGCCGCCCGGGCGTGCAGGTCGCGCATGACGCCCGCCATGCGATCCAGCGGCCAGCGGCGGTTGGGTCTACTGGCTCCCGCCTGAACCAGCACGAGGGCGCCCTTGCCGGGAAAGGCCTCCGCCTGGGCATCAACCCCGGCCTGGGCCATGTCACCCACGCGCAATTCCATGGTTCCCTCGCCACCTTCCAGGTCACCCAACCGACGGTAGATGTCCACCAGATTGAGCTGGTTCACGGCGCGGTTACCTGTGACACAAAAGAAGTAGCGCGCCCAATCGTGTGACACGCCCATGCGGCCGGATGGCTCCAGCACAAGACCCCGCACCTCGCCCCTGCCGAGCAAACGCGCCAACACGGCGCTGTCGCGGCTGTGGCTAAGGTTGATCACCAGGTCCCAACCCTCCCCACGCAAGTCGCGCACCTGTTCCTGGAACCATTGCGCCTGGCGGCCCAGCGGAAGACGCTCCTCCATGAGCATGGCCACCGCCTGATCCTGGTCCAGCGTGAGCACGCGATCCACCTGGGGAACCAGTTGTGCCGTGGAGGCAAAGGCCTTCTGCACCAAAAGGCCAAGCTCGGCGCGGGGATGGCGTGCCTTTAGGCCACTGATCAAGGGCGCACTCTGCAAGATGTCGCCCATGCGCGTCAGGTTCAGCACCAGGATTCTATCCATGGCGTGCCTGCTCGAAAAGCTGATCCACACCCTTGCCCCTGGCCCACTCGCGCAGCTCATGCATGTAGAGCACGGTAAGGGCTGGTCCTTCCAGCCTGGCGCCACCGCGCTTCAACCATGCCGCCAGACCATCCAGGTCGCGTGGACTATGGGCGGGAAGCCCCGCCAGCCAGGCCTTCAGTTCCGGATCCTCCCAGTCCTCCTCCAGGCTGTGGCGGGGCAAGGCATGGGGAAAGGCGTCCTCCTGCTCCAGCAGGAAGTACTCCAGCAGTTGGGCCATGCGGTGACGATAGGTGTGAAGGGAAAGCACGGTCTGGCGACCCTGCTGCGCCATCCAGCGACGCTCCTCTTCGTGGGCGAGGTGGTGAAGGATGGACTGGCGCAACTCCTCCACCGAAGCATAGCACGCAAGATCCCTCCCAGGCTCCAACATGCCCTTCATCAAGCTGCGCTGGTCCACCAGCTGGAAGCCACCGCAGGCCAGGATTTCAAAGGTGCGCGGATTCACGAAATCGCCATCCTGGCGGATGCCGTCGTGGTAGCTGGAGCTGTGCAGGTTCAGGTTCACCAGGCTGTTGCTGAAGATGCGCCGGTTGTCCAGCGCCGTGGTGCGGCTCCCGCCCTTTTCAAGCCGCTTGGCCAAAGGACCGCCAGGGCGCCAATCCGATCCCCAGATGCGCAGGGGAAGATCCAGCAGTTGCAGGAAGACGCGCTCACGATTGTGGTAGCCAGCGCCCACAAAACTCAGCTTCGGCCGCTCTCCTTCTTCCCAAGGCTCTGAATGACAGGTGGCGGGATCCGCGCAAGTGGGCAGGTAGCGTACCGGCGCGCTGGAATGTTCCGCCAGGGCCTGGGTGAAGGGATGGCGCTGGATGGGAAGGAAGAGATCGAAGTGGCCGTGCAGGCCCCGCCAGTAGTCCAGGCTTTCCCAGTCCTCCACGAACCAGAAGGCACTGCGCACGCCAGCACGTCGAAGCTCCTGCGCCACTTCTGGAGTGAAGGGGCTTTGGGCAAGGCCCAGCACCAGATCAGGCTTGAAGGAGCGCGCCTCCACCAGGAGCATGCGACCCAGCAGGCGGGTGAATTCCGCCGCCAGCGCCGAAGCCCCGGGATGGCGGTCGGCAAAGCACTGCAGCGCCTCGCGGGCACCGGCCATGCCTTCCACCTCAAGGCTCCGCACCTCATGTCCCAGTTCGCGCAAGGCCTGGGCGGCACTGCGCGCCATGGGCAGGCTCCCGCCATAAAGCGGTTCCACCACCAGGACGCGCAGCCTCATGCGACTGGATCGCAACAGGCCCAGCACGGCCCGCCTGGCGCAGATTTCCTCCGCATGATGTCGCCGTGCCATGGGCCACTCGACCACGGCGTCTCCTGGCTGGCCCAAGCCAATGCAGTCACGCTGCTCCATCACCACTTCCAGTCGTGGGTCGGACAGGATCTCAGGGCACTCCCAATGGTCCAGAAGGAAGCGGAACAGGGCTGGATCCGTCAGGTGAAGAAATATCTTGCCTACGCCCCGCTCCAGCAGGCTGGCCAGTTCCCAGCCAAGGCCATGGCCCATCACATGCAGTCGGCGGGGCGGGGCCTCCTCCCCGCCAAGGTCCGCCAGCACCTTGTCCACCCAGCGCATGGCGTCGCGTCGGGGATCCACGCCCACCAGGCTGTGGCGTCCCATCATCAAGCGCTGGCGATTGCCCTGCCCTTCCACGCGCAAATGGGGCGAATGCGGCAATCGCGACAGACCGGCGTGGACATGGGGCCAACGCTCCTGCACTCGTTCATGGGGTGTCATTGGGTGTCCTCCCTGCGGGGCATCCACTCCGGGCGGGATCCCAGTGCGCCCACGGTGCGGCCTGCCTTCTCCAGTCTATCCACCAGTTCCGCCATGCGGCGGCGCGCGTAGCGGAAATCCGGCAGCGGCAGATCGGGGGGCCTGCGCACGCCGGGAGCGTAGGCGCCGATTCCCGCATCCAGATCCACACCCGCAAGGTGAAGCGGCCCTGCACTAAGCCGCGCCGCGAAATCCAGAGCCGGGGCCGCCACGGTGCCGCAACCGGAGGCCAGTCGCCCGGGCCGCATGGTGCCCCATTGGTCTTCATGCAGGCCGGGGCCGTCCGGAAGTGCCAGCACAAGCGGGCCGGGCCAACGGGCGATGAGCGCCGCGCTTGTGCCCGGGAAAACCACCAGGGGAATCTCCAGCGGCAATTTGTCCTCCTCAACATCCGCCGCCAGCAAGGGGCTGGGATCGGTGGCCACCACGGCGTGGAGGCGGATGCCCAGGCGCATCAGCACAGGCACGGCGGTGGATACGGCCACCACACGCAACCGTGGATCCTGCGGGAAGGAGGCCAATGCGTGAAGCAGCCCGGGGCCTGCGCCGCACACCAGCACGGGATCCCTTCCCCAGGATCCCCAAAGGCTGTCCACTCCCGTGGCCAATTGAAGTCGGGCATGATTCAGCGCCTCATTCTCCCGCAAAAGGAGCTCCTGCCGCGCCGCATGCACGCGCCTGCGCAGCAAGTCCTCCACCAGGCGGGCGGCCTCCGGACAGCTTCCCCGCCACAGGTCGCCACACAAGGGATGCGCCAGCACGGGGCGCTCCCCATGCTCGCCGTCCAGTTCATCCACGAGCTGTGGAAGGAGTTGTGCATCGCTGAAGGCGGCAAGCAGCCTGACGCGGGGATCCAAGTGGGGAGAGATGTCCAGACGCCTCCAGCGCTCCAGGGCGGTGGATAGACTGCGAGGATCGGCTTCCACCACGGTGATCTCCAATGGATCCAGAGCGAGCAGGCACTCCAGATCATGGCCCGCGCCCAGTCCCAGCAACAGGGGTCGTGATCCCACGGGGACATGGCGACAGCGGCGCCTGGATTCGCTTGCCGGTTCGCGCGCGCTGCACCCCAGCCGCCCATCCGGCAGGCGGAAGGACCAGTCCTCCCCCGCGGCTTGCAGCAGATAGGGCGGATCCAGCGTGTCCCACATCAACATGAGGAGGATCCTTCGACAGTCATGACAGCCTGAAGCCGCGCCGTCTCCCGCGTCCAGCTCCAGGTCTCCCACATGCCGGATGCGGGACGCGGCCACTCCCGCCTGCGCCAGCTGGCGCAATCCAGGCGATCCTCACAGGCCCGGGCCAGCCGCCCCTCCCTGCCGGGCGACAGCTCCCGGCTTGTCCACTCCCCCATCATGAGGGCGTGCTGCAGGGTGGTGGCGGCTTCATCATCAAGAGTTTCCTCCTGCCCCCGTAGGACCGGAGCAAGAGGGCCAACCTCCACGCGCAGCAGCAGGCAATCCGCGCGAACCGGAAGCTCGGGGTCCTGCCCGCGCAGCCGCGCTTGTGCCACCTGGATGACATCCGCCGCGTGCAGGGTGCCTCCACAAGCCTGGTCTTCGCATGTGGACGCGCCCTCCAGGCAGGGCCCGCAGTCCGCGATTGCCTGCAGGACAAGAGCGCCGTCCTGCCATGGGCCGGTCTCCCAGGCCCAGGCGGAGGCGTGGTACAAGCCCAGCACCGGGGTTCCCCGCCATGCGGCCACATGGAGCACGCCCGTGTCCTGGGCAACAAGGAGGGCCGCCTGATCCATGAGCTCAATCAGTTCGTCCAGACGGGTTTCGCCACACAAGGACTCCACCATGGATTCATCAGGAAAGGCTGAGCAGATGTCCGCGCACAGAGCGCGCTCCTGCGCGACGCCACTGAGCAGGATGGGTCGCCCCAGCGGGAGGAGACCCGCCACTACCTGTTGCCAGAACTCCACCGGCAGGCGGCGCGTGGGGCTTCCACTGCCTGGATGCAGCAGGATGGGGCCAAGGCCGGGCCATCGCGAGGGCCAGGGGTTCAATGTCTTTGCACCACCCAGCGAGGCCATGGCGGTGCTAAGGTGGATGCGGTTCTCGCGGCGATGCTGGGGAAGCAGGTGCAGCCACTGGTGGTAACCGCAACCGGGGACACCCGCGCCATCCCTTCCATGGGCTGGAATCAGCCGAGCAAGAGCCTGCGCAAGTGGATCCACATTCAAACAGTAGACCGCGCCGCAGCCCTCCCACGCCGTGCGGCTGGACCCCCAGGCGGAGCGGAATGCGGCAAGCAGCCGGCTGGGCGACTTCCCAAGACCAGCCAGAAGCGGCAAGTCCAGCACCACCACTTCGTCCGCTTCGCGTCGCAGGTGTTCCCCGGGGTCGAAGGACAGGACCAGGGTGATCGGGCCCGTCTTCCTCAGTTCACGACACAGAGGCAGGCTCTGCACCACATCGCCCAATCGGGCCAGCTGGATGACCACTTGTCTCACAGAACCCCCGGGCCGGACTCCACGGCTGGCCGATGCGCCGCCACCGAACCTCTGGCAGGCATGGCGGGCAGCTGTGTCAACAAGGACTGGACATCCCTGCGGGCCTCCGCATCCAAATGGGGCAGGGCGCGCTCCAGATGGACGCGGGCTCTTCCCGTGTGTCCGGACTCCAGCAGGGCCAAGGCCCGGGACAAGTCTTCCTGTGGGTCACCAGCCACGCCCCGACGCTTCAGCACCAGCGTCCCGCCCTCACGCACGGCGCGCCAGCCATCCTCCCGCAGAATCTCGTCCTCGTCAAAAGGCAGACGGCCGGCCCACTTTTCCTGCAGCACCAGCCAGCTGTGGGTCACATGATCGCCCCGGCCCTCCGTGCGCCCTTCATGGTGCACCACGCAGCCATCCGGACGATACACCACCTCCAGCCCGGCCTGACGCAGCCGTAGGCAGAGGTCCACATCCTCGTAGCAGTTGATGAAGTTCTCGTCCAAGGCGCCCAGCTTCTGCCAGGTGTCTCGGCGCAGAGCCATGCAGGCTCCCGTCACCGCGTTCATGCTGCGTCGGCGCATCACTTCCGGCGCTTCGGCGGGAAAGCCGCGGTACACATGCCAGGGAAGTCCGTCCGGGCCGAAAGCCAGTCCGGCGTGCTGGATGCTGCCATCGGGGTAGAGCAGGCGCAGTCCCACGGCTCCGGTTGCGGGGCACGCCAACTCATCGCGGATGGGCGCATCCCAGCCCGGCCGCACCTCGGTGTCGTTGTTCAACAGCACAAGGAACTCGCCACGCGCCCGTTGCGCCGCAAGGTTGGTGGCGCGGGCAAAACCCAGGTTGCGCTCCACGCGCAGGCTTCTCACCCAGGGATTGGCCTGGAGCAGGGCACGGGTTCCGTCGGTGGAGCCGTTGTCCACCACGATCACTTCCATGGGGCCGCCCCCCGCATCCCGCAGGGCCTTCAAACAGGCGGCGGTCAACTGGGCCTGGCCATGCACGGGGATGAGCACGCTCAGCAGGCCGGACTGGCCAGGGCCTTCGGGCAAGGGCGGCGCGGCAAACCAGCCGGCATCCGAGTGCAGGCGAAAGAGCGTTTCCAGGATGCGGTCCTGCTCATGGTCCAACTGGGCCGACAGCGGCGCATCCTGGGCGCCGGGGATTCCCTGAAGGCGCCCCAGTTCCAGTTTGGACAACTCTCCAAGGGCCTCTTCCAGGCCCCGCACGCGTCGCCGATCCGGCGGATCCACAGGCGGCGCACCACAAATGGCCAGGTGCTCCTTGGGCCTGCGGGCATGGAAGACCCGTGCGGATGCGCCCGCCTTGCGCTGTCGGCGCGCGAAGGAGGCGTAATCGGTGGCGTGGTCGTGACGAAAGCGGATGGCGCTGTGATAGGCCAGCACCATCCCCGCCTCCCGTGCGCGCACCCCGAACTCCACATCCTCCCAGGCGGCGTGGGGAAAGTCCTCGGCGAAGCGCAGCCCATGACTCTCCAGAAACGCCAGAGGCAGGCACAGGGAGCTGGTGTAGAAGTACTGGGCAGGCAGGCGGCAGCGTCCCGGCAGTGCATGGAAGCCGAACTGCATGCCGTTGCGCTCCACCAGCCTCATCACACGGCTCTGTCCCAGATGCTCCGCCCAATCCACCCGGCCCAGCACGGCGACGCGGGGATCGCCCCACGCCCGCAGCTCCGCCAGGAAGCCCGAGACGACATGGGAATCGGGCAGCATGTCGTCGCCCGTGATGAGCACATGGGTGGGGGCGTCCTGCTGGGCCGCGAAGTGGTCCAGTCCGGCATTGCGTGCCTTGGCCGGGCCACCACATGCATCAAGCCGCATCAGCTCCACCACGGGAGCGATCCCTGATGCGCGCAGGCGCTCCATGGCTTCGCGAAGCTCCGGCTCCAGGGCAGGCGCGCTGCCATCGTCAACCACAAGCAGGCGGAAGGAGTCCTGCGCGGCGTCCTGTCCGGCCCAGGCCTCCAGCGCCCGCACCAGGACCTGGGGGCGTTCGTGGGCGGTGATGAGCACGCCAAGGGTGGGCTGCTGGGAAGGCCTGCTGCCGAAATGAAAGGGCAGGGGGCACAGCTTGGGCTGAGTCAGCACATCACGCAGAGAACGGGGACGCTCCACCCGGCCCACGAGATAGTCCACCAATCGGCGCAGCAGGGGATCCTGGTCAAGGGTCGCGGCGTTGGGAGCTGGCGCCACGCGTTGAGGGCGGCCATACTCCACTTCATCCACCCAGGGAAATGGAATCGGCGTATCCAGGAAGAGCCGGGCCGCGTAGCGTTTCGCTTTCCACGCCCGCTCCTCGTCCATGGGATGGGCCAGGGCCTGGTCCAGCGTCCTCCCAAGGTCAAGGGCGGATGGGCAATCGTATGTGAAACCCTTCCCGGCATAATGCACCTGCCCGCAGGTGAGCACGGCACCGCCCTCACAGGCGCGCTCCAGGCCGGCGGTGGTGACAAAGACCATGGTCACCGCAGAGTGCCGCACCAAAGCCACGGTGCTTTCCCCATCCTCCGCGCCCACAATCCGCAGGTTGGCCGGAAGATCATGCCCGGCCAGCCAGGCCTCGGTGCGATCCAGCGTGGGATCAAAATTCAGCCGCGCCTCACCTGGGTGCACACGCAGGACGAAATCCAGCTCCGTGCGCTGCGCCGCCAGCTCCATCACGGCCTTCAGCCAGTTGAGGTAAGTGCCGAACACTGTCCCGCGCGCAGACACGGCGCTGTCCCAGCACACATTGGCCAGCACGGCCACCTGGGGTCTGGAACCCCCATCTGGGCCTTTGACGAGTTCACCGGTCCCGAAGGAGGTCGAAGCATCCCGGTTGTCGGCGCGTCCTTCCAGATAGGCGTCCAGCAGCTCATCCTTGAAGAGCCCATGGGCATCCTCCGCGCCGGGGCCGATCTCCAGGAAGCAGGCAGGATCCGCATGGGAGAAAACCAGCGTGTTGCGGGCATGTCCCCGCTCGTAGTTCACCACGCGGATTCCCTGTCGCCTGGCGATCTCGGCGATGACGCGCTCGCCCAGGAACAGGGCGTTGAGCACAACGACCAGGCCAATGTCCTCGCGCGCCAGCAGCTCCGGCACATACCGCTCCAGGCGCAGGGCATACGCGGCGTGTTCGCGGATTACATCCTGCGGAACCGACTCCACAACGGGGCGGCCCGACCGTGCCCAGCGCATCAGGGAGGGGCCCGCCACTTCCGCCATCCGCAGGCCAACGACAGGAAGCTCAAGCAATGCCGCGCTGTCCAGCCCATCCATGGAGTGGCGCAACCGCTCCTCCACATGCGCATCCAGTGGCATCTGCACTTCCCGAAACCCCGCCCGGGCGTGCACTCCCGACTGCTGGCGGCTGCAATTGGCGCAAAAGGCCGCATGGCCGCCATGCAGTTCATGGATGGCCTTGTCCACGCATTCGCACGCGCCCATGCCCTGGGGCGTGCACCCCAGGAAAAGCACATCGTGGCCATCCGCCAGCAGCGCTTGTCCCAGGAAGTGCTCGATCTCATGGTGAAGGGGCCAGGCCTTCAGGCCCGCGAAGAGGGCCTTCACACCGCCTCCGCCATTGTTGGAGCAAGGCTTCCCGCCAACCTCCCAAGACCTTCCATCACTTGATGGCGCTGCTCCGCGCCCAGGTGGGAGCTGGAGGGCAGGGCCAACTGGGTATCGTAGGCGCGCGCCGCCACCGTACAATCCATGCGCGCATAGGTGGCGTAGATGGGCCATTGGTCGAAGGGTTTGAAAATGCGCCTGACCTGGATCCCGGTGGCCGACAGCTCGCTGACCAGCGTTTCCGGGGTGCCCGGCCGCAGGCCCGCCAGGATGTTCAGCCACCAGGTGGGCTCATGACCATCGTGGCCTTCCAACAGGCGGAAACCCAGGGAGGCCGCCAGATCCAGGTAGGCCTCGTGCTGGGCGGCCCTTCCGGCGAGCAGCTCCGGCAGCCGTTGCACCTGTGCCAATCCCAGGGCGGCCTGCAAACTGCTTAGCCGCAGATTGAAGCCGTAGTCATCGGGATCGGCCTGTCCCTTGCGCCGCGCCTGGTTGGCCCAATAGGCGGCGCGCTCCACGACCCCGGCATCGGCGGACAGCACCATGCCGCCACCGCCCGCCGTGATGGTCTTGTTTCCGTTGAAGGAGAGGATCGCGGCCTGGCCGAATGTTCCCGCAAGCTGCCCGCGGGCGCTGGCCCCAAGGGATTCGGCGTTGTCCTCCAGCAAGGCCAGCCCGAACTCCTCAGCCAGATCGCGCAACTCGTGGATGCGGCAGGGCATGCCGTAGAGGTGCACGGGAAGAAGGCCGAAGACCCGGCGCCCGCTGCGCCGCTCAAAGACGGCACCCTGGCGACGCAGGGTTTCCCGTTCCAGCCAGGCTCTTGCCGCCACTGGATTGAGGCCCAGCGCTTCCTCCTCCACATCCAGGATGACCGGTTCCGCGCCCAGATGGAGGATGGGATTGAGCGTGGCGGCGAAACTCAAGGCTGGCACTATCACCAGCTCGCCAGGACGCAGCCCCAGGGAGATCAGCGCCAGTTGCAGCGCGGCGGTTCCGCTGGAGCAGGCCGCGGCGTGCATCCCGGGACCGTGCAGCGTGGCCACGGCCTCCTCGAAGCGCCCCACCCATGGGCCTTCCGCCGAAACCCATCCCTGGCGCAGACACTCCTGCACCATGGCCATCTCCACCGGACCAATACTCGGCTCGCTCAAGGGGATCATGCAAGACACTCCTCAACGGACTCCCGACCCGCGCGGGACAAGGTTCCCAACCAGGCTCCACCGCCATCGGCGCCAAGGCGCTGCGCCAGACGGTTGGCCCGCTCATAGTCGGCCATGCGCCCAATGTCCAGCCAGAACTCGCGCAAGGGATAGCTGCGCACCCTGCGCCGTTCACCCAGACCCCAGCGAATGAGGTCCGTCATGTCGAAAGGCCCGCCGGGCGCCAGTTGGCGCATGCGCGGACCCACCACATAGATGCCCGCGTTCACCAGCAGGCTGCGTCGCGGTTTCTCGTCTATGCCCTGGATCCATTCGCCATCCACGCGCACCACGCCGTACTCCACCTGCTCCACCATCTCTCGAACACTCACGGTCATGTCCGCGCCGCTGGCGGCATGGCTCTCTGCCAGGGCGGCGAAGTCCACCGTGGTGAGGATGTCGCCGTTCATCACCAGAAGATCGCCGTCCACATCCTCCGGCAGCAGGGCCAGGGCCCCGGCCGTGCCCAGCGGACTTTCTTCTCGCAGATAGCGCAGGGTGGCCCCGAACTGCCGTCCATCCTGCAGGTGGTCCTCGATGCGCTGCCCCTGGTAACCGGTGGCCACCAGGATCTGGTCGAAGCCGCATTCCACCAGCCGCTCAACCACATGCTCCAGGATGGGCCTACCCGCCACCGGCAGCATGGGTTTGGGACTGGAAAGAGTTAGGGGCCGCAGGCGCATGCCCTGCCCCCCGGCCATGATCAGGGCGGGTCGGCCACGGCGAGGCGCGTCCAGCAGCTCGGCGGCAAGCGCCATCCACAGCAGCCGATTGCGGGCGTCCACCACCGGGATCTGGGCAATGGAACGGGCGGTCATCAAATGCTTCAACTGGCTGCGGCTGAAATCCGCCGTGGCTGTCACGGGGCGCCGTTGCATTACATCGCCAGCCAGGGTTTCCCGAAGATCCGCGCCGCGCAGCACCTGGCGCCTGATGTCGCCATCCGTCAGCATGCCCTGGAGCCCGCCTTCGCTGTCGATGACGCACACGGCCCCACAGCGGTTGCGATCAATGCGCGCCACCGCCTCCTGCAGGGTGTGGGAGGCCAGCAGGATCTGGTCTGGCGAATAGGTGCGTGCAGCAGCTTTCACACGGACCTCCGGTTCAGCAGATGGTGCTTGGGAATGAGCGTGCGTGGATCCGTCTCCAGGAGTCGCTTCACAATGCGGTCGGCGGTATGGCCATCACCAAAGGGGCATGGGATGTGGCGAAGGCCCTCGCGGTAGTCCCCATCATCCAGTGCGCGCACCACTGCCTGCCGCACAGCCTGCTCCTGGGCGGGGACGAACTCCACATTGCCGGCGTGGCGGCGTCCTTGTTGCCGCGAGCCCACATTCACGGCGGGGATGCCCAGGAAAGGCGTCTCCAGCAGGCCGGCGGACGAATTGCCCACCAGCACATTGGCGCGCCTAAGCAAGGCCACCCAGCTTGCCTGGTCCAGGTTGCGCACCCGGATGATCTCTTCCGCCTCCTCCCACACCCGCAGCGGCCCGGAACTGCCGGGGTCGCTGTTGGGCGTGTTCACCACCACCTGGGCGCCAGCCATGCGGCAGGCCCGCAGGATGATGTCCAGCTCAAACGCCGCCTGCTGGGGATCCGGATTCACTGGGTGTTGGCAGACCAGGGCCACCGGGCGGGCGGGGACGATGCCCCAGGCCTCCAGGAGCTGCTCAGCGCTCCACGCAGGCAGTTTGCGGATGCGATCAAGGGCGGGATTTCCGCTTACAACGATGCGCGAATCCTCTTCGCCAAGCTCCAGCAGGACCTGCCGACTCCACTCGGAGGCCGTGAAGTGGAGATGGGACAGCTTGCTGACCGCATGGCGCACACTGTCATCAACCGTGGCGTGGCCCAGGTCCCCGCCAAAGATGTGCGCCACGGGAATCCAGCTGTAGGAGGCGGCGGTGGCCGCCAGCAGCGCATCTTCACGATCGCCCAACACCAGCACCAGATCCGGCTTGTGTTCCGCCAGATCCTGGGCCAGCGCCACCAGCTCCAGGCCCATGCTCTTCAACCTGGCCTCCGGGCTGTCCCAATCGATCAGGGTGGGTCGAAGCAGGATGTGGCGGAATCCCGTCACGCGCTGCGCCGTGCCTCCCCAGGCGCGGGCCAGATGGGCGCAAGTCACCACCAACACCAAGTCCAGCGAAGCCTGCTCCTCAATGGCTCGAAGAACCGGCTCCAGCAGGTCGTAATCAGATCGGCTGCCAGTGACGGCAAGGATCTTCATGGGTTCATTCCCCCTTCCAGATCCTCGGGCGACAAGGGCCGGGTCGGGGTCACATCCCGCGAGAGGCGCCGGCCCAGCAGGTGGGGAAGCAGGTGAGCGGCCATGCCGTCCGCCGGTCGCAGGCAACACAAATGGTCCAGGGTCAAGACCTCGCCGGCGGCAAGCGGGTGGCGAAGGTTCAACGACTTGCGCGCCACGCAGCGCACATTCTCCTCGCAGGGCATGGGACGCTTCTGCCCGTCGCCCAGCAGGCGCAGGACGGCATCCAGCTCGCCAATCCATCGGCGCAGGCCATCCTCATCGCATGAGCAGGCATGATCAGGGCCACTGGCCCGGCAATCCAGCGTGATGTGGCGCTCCAGGATCTCCGCGCCCAGCGCGCAGGCCACCATGGCGGCTCGATTCCCTTCCGTGTGGTCGGAGAAGCCCGTCACCACTCCCAGGCGGCGGAGCTGAGGCAGGGCGAGGAGGTTGCAGGCATCCTCGGGCGCCGGGTAGGCGGACACGCAATGCAAAAGGGCCAGGCGGTCGCGGGCGCCATCGAACCAATCCACAATGCGCCGCACTTCCTGTTCGTGACACATTCCCGTGGACACAATCACCGGGCGGCCACAGGCGCGGGCTCCGGCCAGCAGTTGCCAGTTGTCCGCATCCCCGGATCCAATCTTGATGAAGTCCGGCTCCAGGGCCAGGATCTCCTGCAGGCTGATGGGATCGAAGGGGGTCACGCCAAAGGCAAGGCCCGCCGCGCGCGCCTCGGCAGCGCAGGCCGCCAGGGCGGGAAAGTCGATCTCCAGAGCCCTCAGCATGTCAAGCTGGCTGCCGTCCCTTCCCATGTTGCGCGCCTGGTAGTCCGCCAGCGGCGCGTCGTGTCGCACCAGGCGTTCCGCCCGGAAGGCCTGGAATTTCACCGCATGGGCACCTGCGCGAGCCGCCATCTGCACCAGGGCAAGCGCTTCCTCCAGGCGACCGTTGTGGTTCACGCCGATCTCGGCAATGATCCACGGGCGCACTCCGGCCAGCATCTCCCGCAATGTCAGGCGCATGCTGCCTCCGTCCAGGTTGGTCCATCAGGGAAATGCGCCCAGGCCACCGCCTGTGCCAGCAGCCAATCCAGCGGTGTGTCAATGTCCACGGACTCCCAGTCCGTCATGGACAGGGCCAGTGGCTCGGGCCCAAGCAGCGTGCCTTCACGCAGCAGGCGCTCCACATCCACGAGGTAGATGGCGCCGTTCAGGCGCATTGTTGGTGCGGAGCCCAAGCCCTTGGGGATGCTGCTGCGGCCTTCCTTCACCTCGCGGCACCAGGTGATGGGCTTCTCCACCGGACCCAGGCTGACCACTTCACCATCATGATGGCGGGCCAACTCCAGCGCCTCGCGCATGCGGGAAGGCCCACGGAATGGCGATGTGGGTTGGAGCAACATGACCCACCTGGGGGCATGGACTCCTTGTTGCGAGAGGCATTCCAGATAGTGGCGCACCACATCTAGGCTGCTGCTGCCGTCCTGGGCCAGCTCCGCCGGTCGCGCCGGAAAGGGTGTCAGGCTGAAGGCCTCGGCGTGGGTCAGAAGATTGGCGTCGTCGGTTGAAAGGCAGACCCTGCGGAAAATCCGCGCCGCGCAGGCGGCTGACAGGGTCCAGTCAAGCAAAGGAACGCCACCCAGGCTCCGCCAGTGTTTGCCGGGCAGGCGGCGGGAAGCTCCCCGGGCGGGAACCAGCGCGTCACACAGCATGTCCGACCCCTTGCAGAAGCCGTGGATCCGCGGATTCAAGCAGCGCCAGCCGCGCCTCCAGCTCCGCCACTCGCCGACGCAAATGCTCAGTCTCCGTCAGGACATCCGCCCCCAGTCGATCCGAGAGCCTGAACTCGGCAAGGGATGCGCCTGATCCATCCGCCCACTGCAGCGTGCTGATCCACAACTGGCCATCCCCGCAGCGCACCAACAGGCCCCTGTCCTTGTCCTTTCCAACCACTGAACCGGGGGCGCCAACACTGCCGGGACGCTCCTCACTGGATCCCGCGCCGCCCACAAGCAGCTCCCGCTCGCCCATTCGAGTGCGGGCAAGACAGTTGGGAGGAGCCAGGGCGCGGATCTTGCGCTGAACCTGCAGGGCGGTGGCGCTCCAGTCAATCCACTCGTCCCCCTCCACGCGTCGCGGATAGTAGGTGGTCGGAACCGTGGCATCGGATGCAATCACCTTCCCGCCGCGCAGCGCAACGAAGGCCTCGTCCAGCAAGACATGCACTTGCCGGGAAAGGGCCTCCAGGGCCTGGGAATAGGTGGCGTCCTCCGGCAAGGCCACCTGACGCAGGGCCAGCACCGGGCCGGCATCGATGCCCTTTGCCACGCGCATCACGCTGAGGGAAACCTCGCGCGC
>CAIWAD010000128.1 GCA_903910645.1 uncultured bacterium
CGTGCGATCCTCCGGCGTGGAGAACTCCGGCGTGCAGGCGTTTTGGATGCTCACAATGGCCGTGCGACGCCCCATGCGGCGGATGGTGCGGATGGCCGGCTTGTAGTCGCGGTCCCCGATGAGGAAGACGAAGATGTCGCATGCGTCCACATAACAGTGGTGCAGCGCGCTGGTGGCCAGGCTGATGGCGCCCTGGCTCTCGCGCGGGTGGAAGGGATCGCCCGGATCGCGGTCGCTGCGGCGGATGCGGCGGCCCTTGAAATTCACCGGGTAGGTTTCCACCTGGTAGTAGAACTCCTCCCGCAGCCGCATGTAGAAGTCGCGCTGGCGCAGGGCCAGGGTCTCGTCCTGGGGGTCCACCTTCACGGGGTAGGCGCCGAAGACAAAGCCGCGCACAAACTCGAAGGTCACCCCCGGCGACTGCTCGCGCAGTTCCGCAAGGATGACATGGGGCAGTTTCAGGAAGTCGATCTGGTAGTTGCGGTCCTCGGTGTAGTTCAGCAGCCTCGACATGTTCTGGTACAACCAGGTGCCGTCCACAAAAAGCATGACTCTCGCCATGGTTCACTCCCTAATCAATCCATGATGATGAAAGGCCCCCTCGGAGGGGCTCGGTGTTTACGATGTTCGAGTGGTCGATGAGATAATGATCACCGATGCCAAGACCATGGTCGAAGGTACAAGGCGGCCCGCCGCAACACAAGGGGGAAGCATGGGAGAAACCCTGCTCTTCGGTTTGGACAAGTTGGACATGCTTTTGCGCATGGCAACCAAGGACTTCAGCGATGCCCTGTGGTCCGTGCGCCACGGCGGCCTGCACAGTGCGCACTGGATACTGGCCCACCTGGTGTTGAGCATCCAGCAGGAGGCGGGAAAGGCCATCGTCTTCGGCCCAGAACTGGACAAAAGCCTGGATTATGGCGCGCCACACGAGGAGCAACCCGGCGACTGGCTGGCGGTGGAGGACTTGTGGGCCATGTGGGACGAGGGTCGTGCCGCCCTGGCCGCCCTGTGGCGAGCCCGTGGCCCGGAAGAGTGGTCAGCCCCGGTGCCGGCGAACAATCTGGGCATGCGCACAGTGGCCGATGGCGCCCTCTTCGTGCTGGAGCACGCCGTCTACCATGTGGGTCAGCTGGGCGCCTTGCGCCGGGTGGAGGGTCTGAAAGGCGCGGTGTAGAGCCATCGCCTTGGACCTATTGGAGTAACCAGATCTCCGCCGAGTGGGGAGGCAGTTCGTGCAGGCAGTCTCCCTGCAGCATGCCAGGCTCCTGGCGGGGCCAGGCCTGGCGCCAGCGGCCACCACCCAATTTCAAGTGCGTGGTGGCCGCCGCAGATCCCCGGTTGAACAAGACCAGGGCACGCTCCGCGCCCAGTTTCCTCTCGTAACCCAGCAGGCCCTGGGCATCATCCAGCAGGACCCACCTGGTCTCCCCCTGGGCGAAGAGGGCGGCGTGGGCGTGGCGCAGCTCTGCCAGGCCTGCCAGGTAATCCCGATGCTCCAGCGAGGGTCGTACGGGCTCCGGAGCGCTGATGCCGCTGCCCGCCACAGTGGTGAAGGGTCGCGCCCGCTCGGCGTCCAGCTCCAGATCCGGCCAGGCCACCGGCTTGCGGTTGTCCGGATCGTCCGCCCCCCACATGAGGAACTCGTCGCCATTCCAGATGTGCGGCGCCCCCTGCCAGGTGTACTGCAGCACGCGGATCTGCTCCATCACCGCCACATCTTCAAGACGGGGCGCCCCCAGCCAGGTGGCCAGATTCTCCCGTGGATTCACCTGGAACTTGTAGCGTCCCCGGTTGGCAATGCAGGTGGCCATGCGCGGCGTGTCGTGGCTGGCGCACAGGTTCATCATGGCCCGTGCGCGATCCGGCGCCATGCCGGCGTAAAGAGAGTCCAGATGGGCGGCCAGCGCTTTGGCGCCCAGCCAGGGCGTGGTTTGCGCGAAGTAGCTGCGCACCGGCATGTACCACTGGTAGTGCATGACCGTGTCAAAGGCTTCCAGCCAGGGTTTGGGGTCCATCATGTCCATGGGCCAGCGCTCCCACCAGATCTCGCCCACCAGCAGGGCCTGGGGATTCCAGCCTTTCACGGCCTGACGGTACTGCAGCCAGAAGCCCAGGGGAATCTGCTCGGCCACATCCAGGCGAAAGCCATCCACACCATCGGCGGGGTCGCCGTCGCCATCGGGATCCATCCAGCGACGCGTCACCGCCAGCACATGGGCCTTCACGCCGGGATCCACATCGCAATCCCGGCACAGGCCGCCGCGCCGGGTGTTCGCCCCGGTTTGACGCACGGCGGGCAGCTCGCGGATGCCCGCCCAGCCTTCCCACTCGAATTCGTTGACGGGCGTGGCGGGGTCGTCCCAACGCTTCACCTGGTACCAATTGGCGAAAGGTGATGTCTTGCCCTGGGCACGCAAGTCCTGGAAAGCCCAGAACTCCGTGCCCGTGTGGTTCCAGCTGTAATCCAGGATGAGGCGCATGCCTCGGGCGTGCGCTTCCTCGATCAGGCGCAGCAGCAGCTTGTCGGCGCTGGTCCACTTCCAGCTGGCCGGTTCGGCGGGATCCTCCATGGACAACAGCGCTTCATCACCGGCGGGATCCGGGCCGAAACAGCGGTCCACATGGTGCCAGTTGCGGGCATCGTATTTGTGCAGGCTGGGGGCGTCGTTCACCGGGTTCAGGTACAGGGCTTTCACACCCAGGGATTGCAGATGATCCAGCTGGTCCAGCACTCCCTGCAGGTCGCCACCATAGCGCCGATGATGCACCCATGTATAGAAGTCGCCGTCCTCCGGCCGCACCCAGGGATCCGCCTTGTACCAATCCCAACTCCAGGGCGTGGGCTTCCATGCCGGAGGCTTCTGATGGGGCCAGGCGCCCTGGGCATCGCGCAGCACGGGATCGTTGCCCGCATCGCCGTTGCGGAAGCGCTCCACAAAAATCTGGTACCACACCGCCTGGGAAGCCCAGTCGGGGGCCGGGATGTCCGCCACCGCGAGCGCGGCGGAAAAGCCCAGGCACAGCGCAACAATGGCCAAGCGCCGGAGAGTCGTGCCCATGGGTCTACTCCTGCTGGATGAACGGAATCAGCCGTGGCGCCAGAGTGGCAAAGGAGGGAGGGCCCAACAAGGAAAGTGGCCCGCCACGCAAGCACGGCGGACCACTCCCTTGCCAAAGAATGGACCTAAAGGCCGGGCGGCGTGCGAGGCTCCGCCGGCGTGCGAGGCTCCGCCGGCGTGGGAGGCGCCGGCGCCGTGGGGGAATCCGCGGGCGACATCGCCTGCAGCCGTCCCATGGCCTCCACATAGGCGCGGCTCTCCTGTTCGGCCAACTGCTCCTCGCGCAGACGAGACTCCCTGTTCAGGCGCAATGCGGCAAGCCAGCCCAGCCCCGACAAGAGGGAGATCATGCCGAAAGCCATGGCCACCACGCGGTCATCGCTCTTCACATTGAGCCACAGCACCAGCAGGGCCAGCCCCACACCAACCATCATGAGCGGCATGACGAAGGGATTGCCACGGGTCCGGCGTGCCTCTGGAGGAATGGGCAGGCGCAGCTCCATGGCACGCAGGCGTTCCTGCTGCATCAGGCGGCGCATGCGCTCCTTGAAGAGCAGGTTCACCAGCACGGTGCCGAAAATCACCAGGAAGAAGACGATGGGAACCATCACCTCCGCCGCCGGGGTGTCCAAGGGTTGAATGACCACCGGCGCCGCCGGAGCTGCGGGCGCCACAGGCAAGGTGGCCAGGGTGTCGGCCAAGGCAATGTTCATGGAATCCTCCTCTCATGTGCGTGTTCGTTGATTCCTTGGAGGGAGGAGCCGCGCCAAATGTTACATCCGTGTGCGCCCTTGTAACATCGGCGGCGCGCCATCCCTCTTACGGGTTGACGGGGGAAGGCGAAAGGCTCACGGCATGCAGGACCACAGCCAGCGTTTCAACCAGGTGCTGGCCGAACACGAGGCCATGGTGTGGACTCTGTGCCTGCGCATGACGGGCAACCGGACCTTGGCCCAGGACGCCCATCAGGAGTGCTTCGTGCGGGTGTGGAAGGCTCTTCCTTCATTTCGTGGCGAGGCGAAACCGTCCACCTGGATCTGGCGCATCGCCGTGCGCTGCTGCCGGGAAGTGCTGGATGGCGAGCGACGCCTGCCCCTGAGTGATGACGAGGCGGGCATGTCCGCTTCTCCCAGCAGGGAACCCAGCCAATACGAGGAACTGGAAAAGCGGGACGCAACCGCCTTTTTGCTGGGGATGTTGAAACCACGGGAGCGGGCCATGGTGCACCTCTTCTACACCCAGGAATTGAGTTGCGAGGAAGTGGCCGAGGCCATGGGCATGCGGCCAGGTGCCGTGCGCGTGGCCCTGCATCGTGCTCGGGAATGCATGCGCCAGGGCTGGCGCAGCGCCCATGGTGAAGCCGGGGAGGCGTCCCCGGTCCTGAGTGGGGAGCTGGCCTGATGAATGGGCACAACAGCCATCACGAGGATGACGACTTCCTGTTTGAGCGCACACTGCGCGGTCATTTGGGGCCAAGCAGTGTGCAGGCGCCGCCTCCCGCGCTGCGCCAGGCCATCCTTGGTCGAGTGGCCGGTCTTCCCGCCCCGGAGCCCCATGTGCTGAGGCGACCCGGCACCTGGATCACGGCCCTGGCCCTGGCCTTCCTTGGGCTGGTGGGTTGGTGGCTGATGGGCCTGGTGCCCGGAGTGTCCGCAGGTCAGGAGCTGGTGGCGGGCCTGCGCGGATTGGGACTGCAGGCGGAGTCCTGGACCATCCTGCTGCGCAGCCCTCTGGCCCTCAGCTTGCTTCCCCTGGCCTGCCTGCCCTTCCTTTTTCACCATATGGATGAGCAGTAGGAACACCGATCCACCGAAAGCGCCCTGACCTCTTGGGCCGTGGTGTGAGGCCCTGGACCTGTTGGCAAGGGATCATCACCACTTGTCCGGCCACATGTCCCCTTCCTTTAGAACCAGGCCTTCCACTGCAGGGACAGACTGCGTCCGGCCTCTGGCATAAGAACCCGCACACGGTTCAGGTGTTCACGCATTTCCTGGTCCAGCACATTCACCATGCGCAGTGAAATCTGATGCAGCGGTGCGCGCCCCGTGCTTCTCCACACCAGTCCCGCGTCCACCCGGGCCCAGCCCGCCGTGACGCTCTCGGCCTTGGCGCCGGGATCCTCCGCCCGGTAGACCCGGGCCTGGGGCGCCGCGCATTCAAGGGCGCATTCGGCTTCCCAGGCACCCCACCGCCGTCCCGCCTTCACATGGGTGCGCAAGGGCGGCATGGCGGGAAGCGGCGCGCCATTTTCCAGGCTGCCACGCACCCAGGACAGGGAAGACTCCACCAACCAGGGTCCGGCATCCTGTGTCCACATGGCCTCCATCCCCACGAAGCGTGCATTCCGGCCCAGAACGCGGTACTCGTGGAGATCCGCCCGTCGGGGACTGAAGCGCCCGGTGAAGGAAGGGAAGAGATAGCCTTGATAGTGTGTGGTGAAGCAGGAAAGGCGCGCCTTCATGCCATTGCGCTGGCCTTGCAGGAAGGCCTCAGCGCTGTAAGAACGCTCGGCCTGCGCCTCCGGGTTTCCAATCTCGAACGCATAGGCCGCCAGATGGGGCCCGCCGGAGAACAGTTCCTCCGCGCTGGGGGCGCGCCAGCCGCTGCCAAGCACCACGCCGGGCCTCCAAGCAGGGCCATCGTTCACTGGTGCAAGGGAAAGTGCGCCGCTGATGCCGGAGAAGGAGCGGGTGCGAATGTGCCCCACCAGCACGCTTTGGCGCTCTTCCACGGGGGCACACTGGCGCCAGTCGGCGCGCAGGGCGGCTTCCACATGGAGGATGGCCAGGGTGGCATGCTGCACCGTGGCAAGGGCCAATCCCTGCTCGCGCACGGTGGGCATGTGGGTCAAACCCGCGCTGGCCAGGCTGCGCCACTGCTGCTGGAAGCGCAAGCGACCTTCCGTGAAGGGGCCGTGGGCGCCCAGGGCCAGTTCCACTTGCCCTTCGTGGGTCATTTGATCGAAGGCCAGCCCCAACGCGCCGCCGGCCTCCCGTTCTTCGTGGCGATAGCGGGTCCACTGGCTGCGCGCGCTGAATGCGCGCAGGCCCCGGTGCGCATCCTCCGCGCGATCCGGCGTCCAGACCGTCTGCAGCAGGGCGGTCTCCTTGTGCAATGCCACAGCCACGCCCTGGGGATGTGCCCCTGCAAATCCGCCGGGGATGCCGTACCCACTGGCCAGGGCTGAAAGACCCGCGCCCAGCCGCCAATGGCCCATCCCTTTTCCCACACCCAAGCCACCGCTCCACGAATCCAGCTCCGAGTGCTCCAGGATTCCCCCAGGTGTGCGAAGATCACCGGCGGAGCGCCAGGTGCCGTCCACGCGCGCGTCCACTCCTGCCACGGGTGCGGCCAACACAAGGGCTGCGGCCCGTCCCAGACTTCCGCTGTCGCCGTTCAGGGCGGCCTCACCTTCCACATGATCCAGGCCAAGCCGTGGGACCAGTCCGCGCTCCACTTCCAGCACGCCGCCCACTGCGGAGGAGGTGGCCAGCAGGGCGGAAGGCCCCTGCAACAGGTTCACGCGGGAGATGCTCAAGGGATCCAGAGCCACTGCGTGGTCGGCGGAGGAGGCGGACAGATCGCCCAGCCCCGCGCCGTCCTCTTCAATG
Organism: uncultured bacterium; assembly: GCA_903910645.1. GTDB lineage: Bacteria > CAIWAD01 > CAIWAD01 > CAIWAD01 > CAIWAD01 > CAIWAD01. The sequence goes on from CAIWAD010000128.1 coordinate 6,674, forward strand.
CGCAGACGCTCCCCGGAGAGCCCCCGCAGCACCGGTCGTGCCGGGGCGGGACCCATGGAGCGCCGGGCCACTCCGCTTTGACCCTCCAGCACGGAAGCCAGGGTGGCTCCAGGCAAGCGCTGCAAGGCCGATGGGGACAGGCTAAGCGTGGGCTCGTGAAGCTGGGCCACCCGCTCCTCCACACCGAGCACGGTCAGATCCTGCAGTTTCAGGGCTTCCGAACGCAGGCGGATTTCCACGCGCAGAGTATCTGAAGCGGGCACGGCCACCTGCTGTCGCCAGGGCGCGTGGCCCAGGTGCAGGCATTCCAGGGTCCAGCTTCCGGCCGGCAGGTCCTGGATGATCACCTGTCCGCTGGCATCGCTCAGGCCGCCTTGTCGCAGCTCCTTGACCATTACACGGACATGGGGAAGGCCCTCGCCGCCACTGTCCTCCACCACCTGCCCAACCAGGACGGAGCAGCGGTGGGGCTCGCGCGCCCCCAGCGCTCCGGCAAAGAGCAGCCCGGCCAGAAGGATCCCGCCGGGCCACGCATGGTGTTGGGTCATGGGGTTACCAGGACCGGCAGGGCGGGGGAGACATAGTCGTCGTGGCCCTGGTGAAGCACACGCACCACCAGGGTGGTGCTGTCCGTCAGAAGACCTGTGGCGGTGAAGCTCCAATCCAGGCTGTCCACCACCACGCCGTAGCTGGTGGCGCCCAGATCCAGGGCAAAGCTGTGCTCACCGTCGGGGTCTGCCTCGGGGCGGAACCAGTGGCCCGCTTCGTCCAGAAAGTGCAATAGAAGCGGCCCGCGGCTTTGGCCAAGCTGCAGGGCCAGGGCCCCCTGCACCTCTTCCGCATTGCCGCTGGTGGAGCGGAGCAGGGTGTCCGCGCCCTGTACCAGCGCCACGCCGTAGGCCTCCAGGTGGTGCTCATCCTGGTTGGTGGTGGAATCGTCGCAAGCCGCTAGGATCAGTGTAAGGCAGAGCGCCGGCAGGGCGCGCGAAAAATGGGAGGACATGGGATCTCCTTTGTGCATGGAGGAAACACGGTCAGTGGCCGC
>CAIWAD010000129.1 GCA_903910645.1 uncultured bacterium
GGAGGCCGGCTGCCATCCGGACGCCCGTTGCGCGCTTCGCCAGGGCGCAGTCCGCCCGAGCGGGCAGGCCCTTCTCCGGAGGGGTTCCCCTGGGGGGACGGATTTCCACGCCCCTCCCCCTTGTCCGGCCCCGGCTTGTGACGGCCGTGGCGGCGACGGGGTGGGCGAGGACGGCGTGAAGGCTCGTTGTGCTCGTCCATTAGCGTGCGATTCTGTTGATTATCATGGATTTCATCCCATACTCAAGGTAGCGAAGCCCCACTTGTCAATCAATGGAAGGCCGGGCTGCGCGGGGGCTTTCATGCCTTCACCGTCCACTGGAAGGTACAGGGACCGCTCACACCAGGAACAGGTGCGGCGACATGACGCCCTTTCCTCACGGAATCAGTCCATATCGGCGCCACTCCAATGCCCGCGTCAGGATTCCGCCCTGCAGCGCCTGGGGAAGGGCAAGCGCTTTCAGCCCCAGGGAATCCTCCAGGTAGCGGGGCAAGGGGTGGTCGGGGCGGCACACAAGGTCCAGTTCAGACAGGTGGCGCCGCCGCAGGGCCTCCACCAGCTGGCGGGAGGGTGAGGCGCCCCAGGGCAGGTAAACCAGACGATCCTGGGCCAGTTGGGGATGATCTCCCAGCAGCCAGGACTCCCCCGTGACCAACACAGGCGCCCGCAGGTGTTGCAGGGCCTCGTCCTGGCGGCGCAGCTCCGCATGGCGCAACCCCAGCAGGACCACGCCCACCAACTGCACGCCCATGCCCAATGCCAGGGCCATGCGCCGCGAAGGCCCGGCCCGCTCTTCCAACACCCACATCAGTCCCAAGACGCTCAGGAGGGGAACCAACAGGCGCGGACCCCAATGGAAGCCCTCCGCCACCGGACTGGCCAGGCATATCAGCACCAGACTGGCCAGCAGCAGAATTTCCCCTTTGGACCATTTCCCGCCCAAAGCTCCCTGGGAACGCCCAGCCAGCCAAGCCACCGCCAGAGGCGCCGTCAGGAGCAGGCCCCAGTCGGGCTGCAGTGTCTGGCCGCCAGCAAGCTGCGCCACCAGAAAAGCGGCCGCGCCAGTGGTATAAAGCAGCCAGGTGCCCGTCCGGGCCCATGGTGGCAGCCCCCGTTTCCAACCCAGCAAAACGAAGACCATCACGGCGCCCCAGGCCCAAAGCCCCGTTTCAGGAAGCCAGAAGCGCGCCAGTCGTTCCAGCAACTGCGGGCCCTGGCCCTTGGTGTTCTCCAGCACCTGCAGCCAGAGCCAGGAGCCGGTCATGGCACGATGGAACAGCGTCCCCGCCACGAAACCACCCAACGCCATTAGACGGCGCCGCCCCCCCTTCAACAATAGAAAGGCGCCGACCCACAGCACCAGCATTTCAGGCCTTGCCCAGGGGAGCAAGCCATAAGCGAAGGAAGAGCGTTCCGGCAGCGGCTGGTGCTCTTCCTGCACCAGCAGCAGCAACAGGGCCGTGGTGATGCCCACTTCCCAGCTGGTGCCCAGGTAGAAGAGCACGGGGCTGGCCAGCAGGGCCGCCAGCCAGGTTGAGTCCTCCAGGCGGGCCCCACGCGACATAGCCAGCCGCCTTGCCGCCCAGGCCAAGAGGAAAGTGGTGGCCAAGGCCAGAAGCACAGGCCCGGCCTGGCCCACGCGCAGGAAGAGCCACAACAGCCCCAGGTAAAGTGGCGGGAACACCAGGCGCGGCGTGGCGCCATCCCAATGCACAAAGGGTTCAGCCAGGGGAAAGGTGCTGCGCGCCAGGGCATCGGGCATCACAGGAGCGCCAGGCAGGGAGTTCACCACCTGGCCCAGGTCCGTGATGCGGTGAACGGCGGAGCCGGAGGCGGCCAGCAAGCGCAGGCCATCGTCCAGACACCACACCCGTCCCGCCCCGGCGGCAAGCCACAGAATTGTCAGCACGGCC
>CAIWAD010000130.1 GCA_903910645.1 uncultured bacterium
CAGGACGAAATCGTTGAACGGCAAGGCTATGCCCTTGGATATCGGGAGTCCGCCGAGCAGGCGGCCTGGGTATGCTATGAATTGACGGCGGATGAAGTCCGCCTGAAGGTCTGTGACCGGAACGACAATTTTCGCCCCGATCCAAGGGTGGACACAGGATCGGCCACTTTGGACGACTATCGCGGCAGCGGATATGATCGTGGTCATTTGGCTCCTTCCGCAGACATGTGCTGGAGTTGGGCCAGCATGGACGAATCCTTCTTCATGAGCAACATGAGCCCCCAATTGCCGGGATTCAACCGGGGCATCTGGGCCCAATTGGAAGGTTGCGTGCGGGACAACGCCGTGGCTGCCGGCGCTCTGTGGGTGGTGACAGGACCTGTGCTGGATGCTGGGCTGCCCACCATTGGAAGCAGTGGGGTGGCCGTGCCTGGGGCCTACTACAAGGTGCTGCTGGACCGCGAACCCACGCCGCGCATGCTGGCCTTCCTGCTGCCCCAGACCGCCAGCGGCAAGCTGGCCGACTTCGTGGTAAGTGTGGATCAGGTGGAGGCGCGCACCGGTCTGGACTTCTTCTCCGCCCTGCCCGACGGGGAGGAGAAGGCACTGGAGGCGGCTGTCCACCCGGAGGGCTGGTCCCTGAAGGGCGGCTCTTCCGGCCATGGTGCAAGCGCCAGCGGGAGTACGGCCCCCTTGTGCAAAGGCCTGACCAGGAAGGGCGCATCTTGCCGCAACCCCACGCGGGAGGCCAACGGCTACTGCCACTTGCACCAAAGTCAGGCGCCTGGGGGCACTCAAGTAACGCCTTCAGGCGGCGCGGATGCGGAGCGCCCGGGACAATGCATGGCCATTACCCGCAAAGGCACGCGCTGCTCGCGCCGAGCCACACAGGGCGGCTACTGCTGGCAACACGCCAAGTGATCTTCACGCATGAAAAAGGGCGCCCGCAGGCGCCCTTTCCAATTCACGCTGTGATCCCTCACTTCAGCAGCAGGATCTTCTGGGTCTGGCTGGTGCCGGCAGTCTCCACACGCAGCAGATAGGCGCCGGAGGCAAGGGTGCTGCCGTCCACCACCACCTGATGCAGGCCCGCCGCATGCGGTCCACTGGCCAGCACCTCCACGCGCTGCCCCTGCAGGTTGAAGAGCTCCACCGTGGTCGATCCGGCCTGGGCCTGCCGCCAGCGCAAAGTCGTGCTGGGATTGAAGGGGTTGGGCGATGCAGGCAGCAACTCCAGACCGCCGGGCACCAACTGGGGTGCAAGGGCCACATCGTCCATGTGCAGGCCAATGAGGCGGATGTCGTCAAGGATCCAGCCCTGCAGGGCGGTGAAATCGTCGCTGCCAAAATGGAAGGCCAACTGCACGGTTTGGTCGGCGTAGGCCCCCAGATCCACGCGTTCAGTCTCCCAAGTGGTGACTCCACTGAAACAGGGAGTCAGGCCGGGGAAGGGGTGGGTCACGGGGCCGCCGTTGCTCTCAATGGCGCGGAACCAATGGTCATAGCCGTCAAGCGGCGTCAGTTGTTGCCAGCTTAGTCCACCATCCACGGTGATCTCCACCACGCCGCCATCGTAGGCGCTGTCGGGCGCGGAGAAAGAATCCTCCGCCGACATGCTGTGCTGGAACTCCAACCGGGAATAGGGTCGCAGCTCAAGGGGAGGCGACACAAGGCGGGCATCCTGGTGGTGGGCATAAACGCCGCCGCCATTGGGGCCGCAGCGCCAGGCGTGGGTGGGGCTGCCGGAGCCCGTGGCCTCTATGTGCCATTGGTCGTTCCACCCCGCCGCAGCGCTGTGAGTCCAGCCCGCCGCGCCACTCTCCACGGTGTTCAGCCAGTATTCGTCCAAACGCCCCACCTGCAATGCGCACGAGGCCGAATCTGCGCCCTGGGCACAGACCAGGTTCACTGTCAGGGACTCCAGTCCGTAAGCGGTCGCATCTTCACCCAAGTGCAGCAAGTAGGGCGACATGGCCGGCGTGACGGACTGCGCAGGCAAACTGCTCCATGACACTGGCGGACCCACCACTTGCACATGTCCGGACAGGCTTCCCAGACTCACCACCACATCGCTCAAGGGTAGTGGCCCATTGTTGGCCAGGGAAAGGGAAAGGGCGACATCCTCGCCGGGCTCCCATACACCATCGCCATCCGAGTCATTCTGCACCAGGGCGCTGGCCACCGCCACATCCGGAGGTGGAGGCACAAAAGTGAGAGTCACGTTGCCGTTCACATTGAATGATCCCTGGGTGGTGCTCACCTGCAGAGTGAAAGGAACCACCGTGTCCTGGCCAAGCGTGGGGCTGACTGCAAGGGTGATGGGCACAGTGGCCTGGGCGCTTTGGCCAATGGCCAGATTGGGCCAGGTGGAGCTGGCGTTCAAAGGCGTGATCAGGTTGGAGCTTTCCACCAAAGTGCCGGTGATGCCCGTGGCCTGGGCCGTGCCGCTGTTCGCCAGGGTGAAGGTGAGAGCCACGACCTCGCCATTCTCCGCCAGGGCGTCGCCATCGCTGGTGGTAATGTTTGTACCGCTGATGTTGAGCACGGGAATGGACGCCACATAGACGAGGCCGAGGTTCAGGCTTAGGTTGAAGGGACCCTGGTCCGTGACCACCGCCAGGGTCAAGGGGACGGTGGTGTTCTGGGGCAGGCTGGTGCTCACTTCCAATGTGAATGTGGAGCTGGAGGTGGCGCTCTGGCCGGCGGCGATGGAAGGCCAGGTTGCCGTGGCACCTGTCACACTGAGATAGGTCGAACTCTCCGACAGGGTGCCGGTCACGCCGGTTGCCGTCACTGTGCCCGTGTTGGCCAGGGTGATGCCAAGGCTCACCGTTTCGCCATTCTCCGCCTGGGTATCGCCGTCACTGGTCTGCACCGTGCTGGAAGACACGGCCAGCACCGGCGCATTGGGTACGCTTTCATTGCTTACCAGAGTCAGTTCCGTGGTCTGGCCGCTATTCTGCCCCGTACCCTGGAAGGCCCCCACATAAAGGCGCACTGTGCCCGTTCCCGCCGCTGGAGCGGTCCATGTAAAAGTGGCCGATGTCTGGTTGTAGGTGGAGAGCTTCACACCATTGGTTTCACCGGAGGTGTTGTAAGTGGTGGTGCGTGTGCCTGATCCGAGCACACCGGCATTGGTGGTGCCAGTGCCCACTCTGCAGGAGGCGTTGAAACTGTTGATGCTGCTGCCAGTGCTGCGCGCAATGGTGACGGTGTAGGGCGTGCCCGGCGTGTAGAGAGTGGGGAAGCCGGTGATGGCGACCGTGCCGTTGTTGCCGCCATGGCAACTGTTGGCACAAGTCTGACGGCCGGGCGAACCCGAGTATCCGGTATAGGTGGTGCGCGCCGTGGCCAGTCCCACCAGCAGCAACCCCAGCACAAGCGTGATCCAGCCCTTCATTCCCGCACCACCTTTCATAAACAAGCTCATTTCACCAGGGTCACTTTTTGGGAGCGCCACATGCCGGCAGCCTCCACACGCAACAGATAAACGCCGGAGGGCAGCGCGCTTCCGTCCAGCCGCAGCTCGTGCCTGCCCGCAGCGCGCCCTTCATCCAATAGAAGACGCACACGGCGTCCCGCCACATTGAAGAGTTCCACTTTGGCCCTGCCGGCCACGGCCTGATTCCACGCCACCGTGGTCACGGGGTTGAAGGGGTTGGGCGATGCCGCCTCAAGTTCCAGGCCACCGGGAAGCAGCGGCGGGGCCACCGCCACTTCGTCCACATGCAGGCCGTAGACTTGCACATCGTCCAGGGTCCATCCTTCATAGACACCGCCGTCATCCGTTCCGAAGCGAAAGCGGATGATGGCGTCAATGGAATCCCCGTAGGCGGACAGATCGAAGGTGACCTTCTCCCAGCCAATGCTGCCGCTGTAACAGGGCGTTCCACCTGGAAAGGGATGGGTGGTGGGATTGCCCGCACCGGTCAACCAGCGTGCGCTGTGGCTGTAGGCGCCCATGGGCAGCAACTGTTCCCAGCTGGCGCCGCCATTGGTGGAAATGTCCACCACACCGCCATCGTAGGCGGAATCGGGGTAGGCCGTGCTGGTTTCCGCCGCCATGCTGTGCTGGATTTCCAGGCGGCTCCAGGGCAGCAGGCGAATGGGCGGTGTCATCAGTCGGGCATCCAGGTGGTTTTCATAGTTGCCCTCCGCGCTTCCGCAACGCCAGGCGTGGGTGGGGCTGCCGGAGCCCGTTTCCAAAAGCTGCCACTGGTCGCCCCATCCTTCCGCCGCTTCGTGGTTCCAGCCAATGGCCCCGCCTTCCAGATCATCGGACCAGGCCACTTCGCGGTTGCCCAGGGGGAAACTGAGCATGGGATTTCCCTCACCCTGCTCGCATTGCACAGCCATTACCAGCACTTCGTCATGGATGGGCGGCGCACTCTCACTGATGCGCACAATGAAAGGCGTTGAAAGGGGCGCCACGGCGTGGGGCGCCAGATCGGCGCAGGCCGCGCTTCCGTCCACCACTTCCAGCCACGGGCTGTAATCCACCAGGGTCACTTGCAGTCCGCTCAATGCCTGGCTGCCATAGTTCTCCAGCGACAGGCTGATGGTGCCCAGCTCGCCGGGCTCCAAAAATCCATCCCCATCCCCGTCGCTGAGCAGCACGGCATCCCGTGCGCCCAGATCCGGCGGCAGGGGAGGAGAGTAGATCACCACGAGTTCATGCTGCACCACCACCTGGCCTTCATCGGCCACCACCGTGAGAGACAGGGGCACCACCTGATCCTGGTCAATTGTGGGATCCACCACCAGGCTGAAGTCCGTGTCGCTGGTACGGGTCTGGCCGGCAGGAATGTCCGCCCATGCGCTTTCAGGCTGAAGCAGCTGCACGAAAGGAGATGCGCTCTCCAGTGTGGCTGACACATTGTTCAGGCGCATGCTGCCCGTGTTGCGCAGGGTCACGGAGAAAGAAATGGTCTCGCCTCCCTCGGGCAGGCCGTCCCCGTCATCGTCCGCGGTAATGGCAAGACTCTCCCAAGCCAGCTCGGGCACGGCGGGGCCGCCCTCTTCACTGAGCACGACGAGAGCCGTGGTCTGTCCATTGGCGCTGCTGCCTTGATAGGCCCCGATATAGAGCCGCACGGGGCCAGTGCCGACAGGGGGAGCCGTCCATGTGAAAGTGGCTGAGCTTTGGCCGCTGCTGCTAAGATGGATGCCATTGCTTTCACCGTTCGTGGAGTAAGTGGAAGTGCCCTGCCCTCCACCCAGCATGCCTGCATTGGTACTTCCAGTGCCCTGGCGGCAAGAGCCGTTGAAGTTGCGGATGGTGTTGCCGCCGTTTCGCGCAATGGTGATGGTGTAGGGCGTGCCTGGGCTGTAGAGTTCAGGGAATCCGGAAAGAACGACCGTGCCATTGCTGCTGCCATGGCAGCTGTTGGCGCAGGTTTGTCGACCGGGAGCCCCGGAGTAACCGATGTAGCTGGGCAGCGCCCATGCCATGCTCGCGAACAGTGTCGCCAGCAACAGAACTGCTGAAATGCGCTTCATGCCATCCTCTTGCCTTCATCCATGTCATGCCCAAACATGGAACCATAGCACCAAGGAGCCACTTCTGTGTGTCATTCACTGACACGGGAAGGGGGCCTTGCGACCCCCTTCCAATTGCTTGAATGTGGCGGATCTACTTGATGAACATCAATTTCTGCGTGCGACTTTCCCCATTGGCCTCCAGTCTAACCAGATACATGCCAGCGGCAAGGCCCTGGGCATCCAGTTGAAGAGCGTGGAAACCGGCAGGCAAGGCGCCTTCCATCACTGTGCGCACACGCTTCCCCAACAGGTCGAAAAGCTCCACCCGGACGGGGCCGGCCTGATTCAGGGTGAAGGAGATGTGCGTGGTGGGATTGAAGGGATTGGGCCAGCATTCCAGCGGGCCCAGGGCCACCGGACGCGCCCCGGCGGGCGGCACCGCCACCTCGTCGTTGGGAGCGGAAAGCACCAGGTCGTCCACATACCAGCCTTCCAGGGATCCACCGTTGTCGCTCCCGAAATGGAAGCCCAGGCGCACGCTCTGTCCGTTGAAGGCCGTCAAATCGAACACGGCTTCCTCCCAGGAGAAGGAACCGCTGTAGCACAAAGTCTGGCCAGGGAAGTTGTGGGTGGCGGGGTTGCCGGAACCCGACTGGCCACGGAAGATCTTGTTGTAGCCCGTGAGCGGGAAGAGCTGGGACCAGGTGGCGCCATTGTCGGTGGAGATCTCCAGCACGCCGCCATCGTAGGCGGAGTCAGGGAATGCCGTGGACACTTCCCCGTCCATGCGATGCCAGAAGGAGAGGCGGCTCCAGTTCTGCAAGGCGATGACAGGACTTACCAGACGACAGTCGTCATGGTTGCCATAGGTGCCGGTTGTGGCGCTGCCGGCCTTGAAGGCGTGGGTGGGGCTGTGGGTGCTCTCGGTGCTCAGGTGCCACACATCATTCCAGCCGGTGGCGGCGGGAGCGTGGGTCCAGGCGCTCACATCCCCTTCCCCGTTCATCGTCCAATAGGGCACGCGCTGACCCACACTCAGGTTGAACTGGAGATCCACGGTGCCCAGGCTGGTATTCATGGACAGGGTGAAGGCGGGATCGAAGGCATCCGGCGCGTCCTCCTGCACCTGGATGGCAAAGGCCTGGATGTTGGCGTGGCTTGTGGCGAAGGCGAAATCGGGGTAGGCGCTGGCGGCCTCCGTGATCGTCACCTCCGGGCCGTTGCTGGCCAACAGGGCGCTCACACCGGCCACAGGCAGTTGGCCGAAGTTCTCCAGCACCACATCCAGCTCGGCACTTTCGCCGGGCTCCAGCACGGCGTCGCCATCTCCCGTGGTGATGGTGAGCTCCACATCCGACACATAGAGGCCGGTGGGATTGATGGAGGCTTCCACCACCTCACGCATCTGGTCGAAGAAGAGCGGATAGAACCCGATCCAATTGCCGCGCACCACGCCGATGGGATCCACCACCACCGTGTGCGGCACATAGCCTTCACACCAGTCGGCGAAGAGCGTTGAACCCATGGTGAGGATGGGAAAGGTGGGCGTGTAGGTGCCCCAGTAATCGATGAGCGCCTGGGCCTCGGCATCGGAGGCATCGATGTGGGCCACGGTCACCAGACTGGGATCATAGGCCTCCACAAAATCCGGCCCCAGATGGGCAAACAGGGAATCGCAGGGCTGGCTGGCCGTTTGGCCGAAATTGAGCAGCACCACTTTTCCCAATTGCTCGCTCAGGGTCCACTGCTGTCCGGCGGTGTCCGTTAGTGTGAAGTCCGGAGGCGTTTCGCCCACCAGCCACGTGGCTTGGGCTGCTCCAGCGGCGAGAAGGCCTGTGAAAACAAGGGAACGCAGATTCATGCTCGACTCCTTGGTGCTGCAATGCGGGAGCCCGGCCTCAAGTGGATCGGGCAGGCAGAAAGTGGAGTGGTCGGGTGGTGTGCGCAAGCCCTATCAGCGTGGCTTCTGTTCCTGATCCCGCTTGAGCAGTCTCCAGATGAGCAGGGCAAGGATAATGCCAGCCACGACCAAGGGGGCGTAGACATCGCTCTGCCCATACATGGGCGATCCCGGTCGGTGCAAGCGATCCCACCAGATGGCCACAAGGGCGATGATGCCTGCGGCAAGACCTGCGATGGGGTTGGCCTTGTGGGGTCGAGGGGCGGGAGATTTGCGAAAGAAGAGCAGGGCGGCCACTGCCAAAATCACCAGGAGGGGCAGGAAGACCAGGTTGAAGCCACCATCCGCATGATGTCTTCCTTGCCACAGGATCATGCCCAGTACCGCTGGTGCGACCACCGCCAGAACCAGCAAGCGTTTGCCTCGATCTTCCATGGGATCCTCCTCGCCGGCCGCGATGGATCGCGGCCCTACTCCTGCGTTTCCGGCGCCTTCTCCGGAGCCTGCGTCAAGCGCCCGGCGCGCTGGGCCTCCCGCCTGAGCAGGAACTCCAGCTGCCCGTTGAGGCTGCGCAGCTCGTCGTCGGCCCAACGCTGCAGAGCCGCGTGAAGGGCGGGATCCAGCCGCAGAAGAAAGGCTTTGCGCTCGACCATGGAGACTCCCGCCCGGGCCCGTAGGGACACGACATGTCGTGTCCCTACGCCCACCGTACTTGCTAGTTGTACAAGGTTCCCGTGTTCACCACCGGCTGCGTGTGCCTGTCGCTGCACAACACCACCAGCAGGTTGCTCACCATGGCGGCCTTGCGTTCTTCATCCAGCTGCACAATGCCGCGTTCACCCAGCTTGGCCAGGGCCATGTCCACCATGCCCACGGCGCCTTCCACAATCTGGGTGCGCGCCGCCACCACCGCCGCCGCCTGCTGGCGTTGCAGCATGGCGGCCGCAATCTCCTGGGCATAGGCCAGATGGCTGATGCGTGCCTCCAGCACCCTTACGCCGGCCTTGTCCAGGCGCTCGTGCAGCTCTTCCTGCAACCGCTGTCCCACCACCGCGGTGTCACCGGAAAGAGAGACCACATCCTCCCCATGGCCGTCGTAGGGATAGCCCGTGGCCAGATTGCGCAGGGCGGATTCGCTTTGCACATGGACATAATTGGAGAAGTCGTCCACCTCGAAGAGCGCCTCGGCGCTGTCCACCACTTGCCACACCACCACAGCGGCGATCTCCACGGGATTCCCGTGGCTGTCGTTCACCTTGACCTTGTTGGTCTCGAAGTTTCTCACCCGCAGGGAAACCTTCCCCTTGGTGAAAAAGGGATTGGCGTAGCGCAATCCGGGCTCCACCACCGTTCCCACATAGCGTCCGAAGAGCTGGAGCACGCGGGACTCGTTGGGGTTCACCACGAAAAGACCTCCCAGCATGAGCAGGGAGCCCATCATCACCACCAGACTGCCAATGGCTCCCCCCACGAAATCCGCCCGGGCAGAGAGCACCAGACCGCCAATGGACGCAAGGGCCAGGGTCAGAAAGAGGGCCAGCATGGGATAACCGCTGGCCGGTTGATGCTTGATGTCCTTGATCATG
>CAIWAD010000131.1 GCA_903910645.1 uncultured bacterium
CGCAATGATGTGGACTTCGAGGACCGCATCAAGCTGGACATGTATTACATCCGCAATTGGTCCTTCTGGCTGGATGTGCGCATCGTCCTGAAGACGCTGACCGTGCTGGTGTCCAAGGAAGGGGCCTACTGAACGCGCCTTGCGCGAAGCTGGGAGGATGAACATGCAATTCCTGGTGGTGGCCCATGACGGCACCGATTCCATGGCGCTGGAGCGCCGCCTGGCGGCCCGTCCCGCCCATCTGGATCTGGGGCGGAAACTGCGCGCCGAAGGTCGCCACCTTTACGGCGTGGCCATGCTGGACGATGCGGGTCGCATGACCGGCTCCGTGTTGGTTGTGGATTATCCCAACCGTGCGGAGCTGGACGCCTGGCTGGCCCAGGAGCCTTATGTCACCGGCAAGGTGTGGCAGCGCATTGAAGTGCGTCCGTGCCGCGTGGGCCCCAGCTTCCTGGATCCCGTCCAGGAGGCCTGAGCCCGAAAAGCAGGGAGGTGGATCGTGGCAAATGGTGAGCTGAGACGCGGATCCGACCGCATGGTGGCGGGCGTGTGTTCCGGCATTGCGCAATGGCTGGGCTGGCCGGTGGACCGGGTGCGTCTGGTCTATGTGCTGGTGTCCATTTTCAGCGCCGCCTTTCCCGGCATCCTCTGTTACCTGCTGCTGTGGTTTCTCATGCCGGACTCCACGGACTAATGACCGATTTCACCCATCTCCTGCAGGCCACGCTGACCCCGGTGGCCCTCATCTCCGGCGTGGGCCTGCTCCTGCTCAGCATGGTGAACCGCTACAACCACGCCATTGACCGCATCCGCTACCTGTTGAAGGAGAAGCACGAACGCCCCACCGCCGACTGGCGCAAGGTGGACCAGTCCATCGCCATCATCTTCGGCCGCTGCCGCATGATGCGCCGGGCCATCCTCTGCGTGGCCAGCAGCATTGTCTGCAGCGGCTGCATGGTGTTCGCCACCGCGTTGGAGGGCTTGGGAGGCGTGGATCTGGGGTGGGCGAAAGCCCTGCTTCTGGTCCTGTCGGTGGGCCTGGTGGTCGTGGCCTCCCTGCTCTTCGTGGTGGAGGTGGGCTACTCGCTGAAAGCGCTGGATCTGGAGATGCGCCAGTAGTGGCGATCGCCTCGGCAAAAGGGGGATGACATGATCGCAGCGCTGGTGGTGACCGTCTCGGTGCTGTTGGGCGTGGCTTATGTGGTCTATGGACGCTTCCTGTCCCGCGCCATGCGCGTGGACGACAGCCACCCCACCCCGGCCCACACCCAGGGCGACGGCATGGACTTCGTGCCCGCGAAATCATCCCTGCTCATTGGCCAGCATTTTTCCGCCATTGCCGCCGCCGGTCCCATTGTGGGCCCCATCCTGGCCGCCATGTGGTTCGGCTGGTTGCCCGCGCTGCTGTGGATTGTGCTGGGGGCCATCTTCATCGGCGGCGTGCACGATTTCGCCAGCCTCCTGGCCTCGGTGCGCCAGCGTGGGGCCTCGGTGGGCGAACTGGTGCGCCAGCACATGTCCCACCGTTCTTACGTGCTCTTTCTGTCCTTCGTCTGGGTGGCGCTGGTCTATGTCATCGCCGCCTTCACGGACATCACGGCCAACACCTTCATGGTGGTCAGCCAGGGAACGGCCTTCGGGCCGGGCGTGGCCGTCTCCTCCTTCCTCTACATCCTGCTGGCGGTGGCGCTGGGCCTATTGCTGCGCAAGGTGAAGGTGAACCTCACCTGGACCACCGTGGTGTTCGTGCCCCTGGTGCTCTTCATCATCTGGTACGGACCACGGGCGCCCCAGGGCCTGCTCCAGTGGCTGGGCACCTTCACGGTGAAGGAATGGGATCTCATCATCCTGGCCTACTGTTTCGTGGCGTCGCTGGCGCCCATGTGGGCCCTTCTGCAGCCGCGCGGCTACCTGGGCGGCTGGCTGCTCTACCTCACCATGGGCACGGCGCTTTGCGGGGCCCTGTTTGGCGGA
>CAIWAD010000132.1 GCA_903910645.1 uncultured bacterium
CTGACCCTCACCGGTCTGCACCGGGACTTCAATGGCAGCCGCGCCCTGGAGCGCACCATGACCCGCGATGCCTTCAGTGGCGGCGCGGACTGGCGCCTGCGCAGCGCCAACGGTTTGCATGAGGTGAGCGGCTTCGCTGGTTTCAGCCGCGTGTCCGGCGACAGCGCGGCCCTCCTGGCCATTCAACGCTCATCCGTGCACTACTTCCAGCGACCGGATGCGCCTCATGTGCGTCTGGATCCGGGGCGGGAAGCGCTCAGCGGATGGACCGGGAAACTGGCCCTGGCCCGTGTGGGCGGGCGCCATGCCCGCTGGAACCTGGGTCTGGCGGCGGAGTCACCCGGCTTCGAGCTGAATGACATGGGCCAGTTGGGCAGCGCCGACGACATAGACTCCTGGCTGACGCTGTCATGGGATGAAAGCGCTGGCAAGGGCCTGTTCCGCAGCTGGTCCGCTTGGCAGAGTTTCAATGCGAGCTGGAATTTCAGCGGACTGCCCACCACCGCCAGCACCAACATGGGCATGTGGGGGCAGTTCAGGAATTACTGGTCCGTGGATGTGAATGTGGACCACGGCAGCCCCGTCTACAGCGACAGCTACACCTGGGGCGGCCCGGTGACGGGCGCCATGGGCTGGAACAGCCTGAACCTGAGTTTCTCCTCCCCGGACCTGCAGCGCCCCAACAGTCTGTCCGCCGGACTGTCCAGCTACGCGGGGGAGGACCACAACCAAAGCCTCACCACCTGGTTTTTCCTGCGCCTGCGGCCCACCACGCGCCTGGAGTTCCGTCTGAATCCAAGCGCCGCGCGCACCTGGGATCCCGGCCAGTACCTGGCCACATTCGGCGAGGGGATGGAGGCTCTGACCCTCCTGAGCCGGCTGGACTATCGTGAAGTCCGCCTTGCCCTACGCACGCGCTACACGCCCACACCCAGACTGCGCCTGGAGTTTTACGCCGAGCCCTTCATGGCCAGTCTGCGCTTCAGCGATCCCGGTCGACCGGCGGGCGGGCGCAGCCAGCACATCCGTCGTTTCGCGGATGAAGGAAGGCTGGAAACGGGGTCCGGCGGGGAGTGGATCATTGACGACAGCCGTGTGCCAGGGCCGGTCCAGGTTCCCAACTACGAGTACGCCTCCTGGCGCAGCACCTGCGTGGTGCGTTGGGACTGGCGCCTGGGCAGCTCGCTCTATTTGGTGTGGCAACAGAACCGCGCGCGCTATCTGGAGCGTCGCAATCCCGACCGCACGCCGGATCCGCTGCAGGGGTTGTCCCGAGGCGGGGACAACCTGCTGGCATTGAAACTCAGCTGGTGGCTTCCTGTTGGATGAAAAAAAGGGACCCGGTCTGACCGGGTCCCTCTCGTCTCGGTGCCCACCTGGTAACGGCACCTTGACACCTCAGGAAAAGGGATTTCAGAAATCGAAAGTGGCGCGCAGGCGCGCCCGACGCCCGATAAGCGGGCCGTAGATGAGGGCCGAGTCCAGCATGCCCTCGTGTTCGCCGCCTTGTGACAAGGGACTGTCCGGCTGCACATAGTCCAGGATGTTCTCCACATCCAGTCCCAGGCTCCAGCTCCAGGTCCGGTACTCCAGCGCGGCATCCAGCACGGACCACGCGGGCGTGCGCTCCCGGCCACGACCTTCTGGCATGCGCTGGGGGCCCGTGGCGCGCAGGCGCAGCTCGGCGCCCAGCCCGTCCACGCCCACCAGATTGGAGCGCCCGGCCGTGACATTCGCGGTCCAGGATCCGGCCAATTCGGCCTCCTCCCAGGTCCGGTCCACCTCCTGCATGACCCGGCTCCAGGTGCCGCCTCCACCCAGGCGCCAGCCCGAGTAGCTCCTCCAGGTGGAACGCATCTCCACGCCACGGCTGTGCGCGCGGCGGGCGTTGCCGTATTCCATGTGTCCAGCCTCCGCCGTGTAGAGCAGAATGGCCTTTTCCCACAGTTCCACATCGAAGAGGGACAGGTTGGCCTGCCAGTTGCCCTCGCCCAGCACCTGCTCATGCTGAAGGCCCAGGTTCAGGCTAAGGGTGCGCTCAGGCTCCAGGCGCCCGGGCAGCACCACATGGTCAAACCCGGCGTGCACGGCCTTGTCCAGACTGAACAGGGTCACCTGGCGATAGCCCTGGGAGGCGCTCAATCTCAGCGTGGTCTGGGGAGCCGGCTGCAGGGCAAGGCTGCCGCGGCCCAGCGGAATCCAGCCCTCCTCCTGCTTCTCAAGACGCAGACCCGCCTCCCAGCGGAAGGGACCGGTCATGTTGGCGTGGCTGGCCGAGACTCCGGGCACCCGGTCGCGGCGATCAGTGGCCAGCGGACTGCCTTGCTCATCCAGCAGGTTGTCGCGGTAGTCCTCATCCGTGTAGAAGGCCTGCAGCCTGGTCATGGCGCTACCAGCGCCCTTGCGTGAAAGTCCCGCCTGCAGCACGGCCCGGCGCTGACTGGCATCGAAGGAGGTGGCGCCGTACCAGGACTCCTGCTGATGCCGCACCAATCCACCACCCAGGCTCCAGGCACCAGCATCCCCCAACAGGCCTTCACTGTTCAGCCGCAGTTCGGCGCGGCGGATGCCGATGTCCCGCCCGTAGACTTCGCCGCTGCCACGATCATTCTCGCTCCATTCCGTGTCGCCGGCGAAGCGCTGCTCACGCAGCCCAGAGGCCGTGAGGCTCCACTGCAAGTCCTGGGTGCTCTGGCCCACGGAAATCTGGCCGGCGAAGCGACCCAATTGGGGCGTGTCCGTCAAGCGGTCGCCATTGCGGTCGATGCGCCCAGGATCCGCCTGCCAATCCGCTCCAAGCAGCACGGGCAGGCCTTTCACACTGCGACCAGCCGTGAAGCCCAGGCCGTGGCGCCAGCCATCGCCCAGAGACAGGCGCAACTGCAGCGTATCCTGCCCGCTGGGCGCGCGGCTGCTTAAGTCAACGCTGCCCGCCACGGCACCGGAGCCCTCACAGGAGGACACGGCTCCGCGCGTGACCGACATGGACGAGAGTTGCCCCACACCCAGGGCATCCATGCCGTAAAGCGCGCCCACGCCACTCATGAGCACCAGGCCGTCCTGGCGCACTTCGGTGTAATTGGGATCCAGGCCCTGCAGGCCCACGCCGGCACTTCCGCACAAACCGCAGGGACGCGTGTCCACGCCGGTCATGCCGCCCAGGGCCGATCGCACGCTGCCGTCCATGGAGCGGGCGGCGGCCTCATCCACATTCATCCTTTCGGTTTCGCGCCCACTTTCCAGGGCCATGCCCTGGACACGCCGTCCCTGGATGTTCATGCCCTCCAGAGCCAGATCGGTGGGTTCCAGGACCACACTGCGGGAGGGATGGCCCTCGGCGGGAATGTCAAGGGTGATGGTACGGCCGGTAAATCCCACACAGCTCAGGGTGAGTTTCACGGGTCCGGACACATTGTCCAGCACGGCCAGGCCATTGGGATCCGTTGCGGCGCCGCGGCCTCCAGGCAGGACAACGGTAACTCCCGGCAGGGCCTTGCCATCGGGATCGGTGACGGTGAGATGGAGCATGGAGGCTTGCGCACTCATGCCCGCCATCAGGAGAAGTGCCAGGGGCACTCCTCGCGTTCTGCGCAAATTCATGGATCTACCTTTCGCCGGAGCGCAGGTGGCCCTTCAGGGCAGCACTGCCCGCGCGTGAATGCTGGGAACGCGGAAACAGCCGGCGGGTGGGCCGGCAGGCGAAAGGTCAGGCTCGGGGTGGTTGCTCAGGCGGGGCGTAAGGGCGCAGGCACAGACGCTCGGCCATGGGGAAATGACGCTGGCCGGGGGCAATGGGCAAGGTCAGTGAAAGGCCCTGGGCCACCCAGGGGGTAACCGTTGGGCCAAAATGATGGCAGGCACAGGAGGACCCCGTGTTGGAGCAGCACGCGCTGTCCTGATCCTCCACCTGCACGGCTTGGTGAGTGGTCGCCGGTGGCGTCACCGTGTCCAGTGCGCCTTGGGCCGCCGGGGCACTTTGGGCGTCGGGACCGGCACAACAATTCCCGTCAGCCGACGGAGCCACCGCAACAGGCTGGGCCACATGTGGCTTGATGTCCTTCTCGCAGCAGCAAGCTCCATTGGCATGCAGGCCGGACAGGCCGTTCCCGTTTGGCCGTGCCTGGCTCTCCACCAAGTGTGCCAAGGCCGCCACCAGCATCACCGCAAGCCAACGCAGGGGCATGGAGTTCCGCCAGCGCTGCAGGATACCGCGCTTGCTTTGCCTGGCGAAGGATGCCGCCTTGATGGTTGCCGTGAAAAACATGGGCCGCAGAGTAGCAGGTGCCGGGTGCCCACGCAAGGATTATTTTTTAAAGCACCACTTGTACGTGGGAATTTCCCGCTGCTCTGGTAGAGCGGATTTGGCGCATTTTCCTCTTGCGCTACTGCCATGCTCGGCCTACCTTCTTCCCACGACATCGCCGAATCCCGCGTGTTGAAAAGCGGGAGCGGGGGAACCAACTATCGGGGCTAAGCGCCATGCGCGCGGGGCAATCTCTTCGGCCCCAGCCCGTCAGCTAACCTCGCAGGCGTCGAAGGGAGGCGCTCTCCGGTTCACCGGTCTGCCCTCCACATTTGCCGGAGTGTTGCGTGTCGAGGTCCCTTCCATCGCCTTTGCCCCCCCCGCCCTGGCATGGTGGCGCATCCTGCGTGCTCAAATTCCATCCGGCCCGTGGAGTGGCAACCCATTTGATCCGATCCCCGGCCGCGCTGCGACGATTCCAGGTCCGTTGCGCGCCATTTGCCGGGCGTCTTCCGCGAACAGAGAGCCCCGCCCCGCGGGGCTCTCGTTTTTTC